>JALUZN010000146.1 GCA_027011835.1 Draconibacterium sp.
TAGTTAACTTTAAACAACTTCTAATAATAACAGGTATTTTTTTAAGATTTAATGCCTATTCACAAAACAACCCCCGTATGGAAAATCCCGATTATGCTGTAACTGTATTTGATGATGATTTTAAAGGCAATTGGAGAGACAATTGGAAACCTTCTAATTATGGAGGATATAGCTCTCCTAATTTTGGAGTCATTTTGATTTGGGTAGATAGTATTGCGACTATTCATCAAGATCAGAATCTTGGAGACCTGTATTTAACTGCCCTGGAATCTGAAAATTATTGGGGCACAGGCGATAATGGTCCAATCACAGCTGATTATATTTCGGGAGAAGTTAGGTCAAAAGATCGTTTTTTATATGGAGTTTTTGAATGTAACGCAACTTTTGGTTATAAACATGGATCATTTCCGGCATTTTGGTTATATTTTGATACGGATTGTGACTATGATTATGGGTCGGAAATAGATATTGTTGAATTAAAATACGAAGAAGATTCTACGGGATTAGATAACAATGCATTCTATTATCCATGTGCAGCTGGTGGTTTTGAGAAAGTCACAGATGCTTTTAAAGATAACGAATTTGACTGGTCAACAGGAATGGCTCATACTTTTAAATGTATATGGACTCCAACAAAAACTGAATGGTATGTCGATAATTCGTTATTGCATACAATTTATAATACAGGAGATAACCATTATCCCAATAAAACTATGGATATCAGGTTAAGCCAACAATTATTCCCTTACAATGGAGAAATGGATAATATAGATGTACCTGACACATCAACATTTCATTGGGTCAGGGCGAAAAAGTTTTTCCTCGCCCCGGAAATAACTTGTCCTTCTGTTATTTGTTCAAGTGACACAGCAATAATGGATGTTGACCCAGAAGCAACAAATATCACCTGGAATTTATCACCCACAAATTTGTTTTCAGGTACATCAGGAACAGGAAAAACAGCTTCTATTAGTGTAAATCCAAGTGCTAGTGGACAAGGTAAAATTACTTATAGTTTTGATATGCCAAGTGGGAATACTTTTGAAACTTTTGAAGCAGAAAAAGCTTTTTGGGTAGGCGACCCTTTGCCAAGCGATATTTCTCTAGTAGTTATGGACAACCTAACCGGACAACAAGTAAACCAATATATGATGTGCCCAAATACCGGCTATATTTTAATATGCCAAAACAGCAATAATCAGTGCAACACATCTAATTATAGTTGGTTTCTTCCCTATGGAATGTCGTTAATAAGTACCAGTGGCAATACTGCATATATAAACACAAACTCGTCGCCCGGTGGAGTATTAACAGTAAAAGCTCAAACTTGTTGCAGTGCTAATGCAACAATTATGTCGGAGGTACTTGCCACCGATGGAGACGATTGCGATGGCTGGTACATGAGTTTCTCGCCCAACCCAACCACCGGCGAAACAACCCTTTCAATAGAATTCGCTTCGGAAGAGCTCGGGTTAAAGTCAGTTCCTTTAGAGCCCGTTTTCGATAAAAATACAGAGTGGGAATTTGAAGTTTATAATCCAAACCAAACTGTAAAAGAGAAAAGAACAAATTTAAAAGGCAGCAGCACAACAATACAAACCCAAAGTTGGAAAGAGGGTGTTTATGTTGTGCACGTAAAATTTAAACCCGATGGAAAAACGGAAAAGATATTAACCGGGAAATTGATGGTTAAGAAGTAGAGAAGTTTATGCTATACGCAATCCATTTAGTTTTTTTGAATTACAAACTACATAGCAATTAATAATAACAAAGCCTATCGACTTAATTGTCAATAGGTTTTGTTACTTATGAACATCTCTTTGTAAGCGAAGCCAAAAATTACATTAGAAGTTCAGCACGCCTTTTAAACTTTTGTATCCGGTTTTACTTACTTTTAGTTTTGTTCTGTCGTGAAGAATAACCATATACGACTCTTTTTCGTATTGCTGTAATTCGTTAATCTCATCAACTTTTACAATATACGACCGGTGTATTCGGGTAAACTCTTTTGGATTGAGAGCGGCCTCTAAATATTTCATGGTTTTTTGTTTCATGTGCCGGCCGGTTTTTGTGTAAATCATTACGTAATCGTCCATCGACTCGATGTATCGAATTTGGCTAACCGGAATAATATGAATTTTATGACGGTCTTTAACAACAATCCTGTCGAGGTATTCGGTTAATGGAAAATTGCTAATTTTTTCTGCTACATCAGAAACTTTTCCCTCTTTTTCTATTCGTGTAGCAACTTTATCGACGGCCTCAAACAGCCGCTCTTTCGAATAGGGTTTTAGCAGGTAGTCGGCAGCGTTAAAATCGAAAGCTTTCAGGGCATAGTCGTCGTAGGCTGTGGCAAAAATTATCTGTGGTTTATGGTCGATTAATTCCAGCATTTCAAATCCGGTTATTTTAGGCATTTGAATATCGAGAAAAACCAAATCGGGTTTTAACTCGTTAATTGCTTTTATCCCTTCAAAACCGTTTTCGCATTCGGCAATTACTTCAACTTTGTTGTTACTGCTTAAAAATGTTTTTAATAAATTGCGTGCCAGCTCCTCGTCTTCAACTATTATTGTTTTTATTTTCTCGCTCATGTTTCGATAAATTTTGCGGTATGGTTAAAGTTACTGTAAATTCGTTTTTATTGCTGTTAATTTGTAAAAAATGTGGGTTGCCATAAATAATTTCGAGGCGTTCGCGAATGTTGCGCAGTCCAATTCCTTCTCCTTTATTGCTTCTTGCTTCACTGTCGAATGTATTACTTATGCTTACAATTAGTGCATCGTTGCTGCATCGGCAATGTGTAATTATATCAATGGTTTCGGTTGCTTCGTACACTCCGTATTTTATTGCATTTTCGTAAAGAGGTTGTAAAATCATATTTGGAATCCAGGCATTTAAACAGTTCTTTTCGATGGCAAAAACCGGATTTAGTTTGCTCCCGAACCGGACTTTTTCGATATTTAAATAGAGTTTGTTATTCTCAATCTCTTGTTGAAACGAAACGGTTTCCTGTTGGTTGTGCTTTAACGAGTACCGCATCAGTTGCGAGAGGTTTATTACCATCTCCTGTGCCTGCGAAGGGTTGGTCATTGTTAACGACGAAATGCTGTTTAAACTGTTAAACAGAAAGTGCGGATTAATTTGTGACTTTAGTGCGTGAAGTTCGGCCTCTTTTACAAGCGACTTTAGTTTTACTTCATTTTGA
>JALUZN010000147.1 GCA_027011835.1 Draconibacterium sp.
GTGCTGGGGTAATGTCGAAATCGCGAATGAGTGAAAAGCAACAAACGGAGTACAAAGCAAAATTAAACGAAGCTTTGGAGCTTGGGGGGAAGTTGCTAAGCAGCGGAGCCAAAGCAACCGATGTTGTTGTTCGGGTTATTAATATAATGGAAGATTCGCCACTCTTTAACTCGGGGAAAGGGGCTGTTTTTGCGCACGATGGTACCAACCAGCTCGATGCATCGATAATGGAGGGCAAAACGCTAAATGCCGGCGCTGTTGCCGGAGTTCGCGATATTAAAAACCCAATTACGGCTGCACGCGAAGTGATGATAAATTCGGAGCACGTTTTACTGAGTGGGAGAGGAGCATCGGAATTTGCAAAAAAACAGGGGCTTGAAATTGTGCCGCCAAGCTATTTTTATACCAAATCGAGGTACGAATCGTTGCAACGGCTTTTAAAGAAGGAGCGAAAACGAACCCAAAAAGATAATATGGGAACTGTTGGCTGCGTGGTTCTCGACACATACGGCAACCTCTGTGCCGGAACATCGACGGGAGGAATGACCAATAAAAAATACGGACGCATTGGCGACTCACCAATTATAGGTGCCGGAACTTATGCAAACAATAAAACTTGTGCCATTTCGTGTACGGGGCACGGCGAATATTACATTCGGCTGGGCTTTGCACGCGATATTTCGGCATTAATGGAATATAAAAATCAGACAGTAAAAAATGCCTGTCGTACCGAAATTGAAAAACTCACAAAAATGGGAGGAACCGGCGGAGTAATTGCAGTTGATGCTAACGGGAACATTGCTATGGAATTTAATACCAGTGGAATGTTTCGGGGATTTATTAAATCGACAGGCGAAAAAGAGATTGCAATTTTTAAATAAAACAAACATTTATTTCTATGAAACGAGTATGGTCGACAAAATACAAAAGCGTATGCGAAAATTGTGCAAACGAGTTCCATAGGGCAGGAATTTCAATTTCGACTCGTATATTTATCTTTCTGAATTACAATATCTTAATCTAATTATACACGGATGAAATTTCTTTTTCCAACATTTTTATTCGCACTTTTTGCCGTTGCTATTCCTGTAATTATACACCTGTTTAGTTTTAAGCAACATAAAACGGTCTATTTCAGCAACGTAAACTTTTTAAAAGAGATAAAAAAAGAGTCGAAAAAGAGGTCGCAATTAAAGCAAATCTTGCTCTTAATTGCACGTATTTTTACAATTGTATTTTTAGTTTTTGCATTTGCACAACCATACATTCCAACCAACCAAAACAACAAAAAACAGGCAACCCAAATTGTTGCCATTTACATCGACAATTCGTTTAGTATGAATGCGCTTTCGGAGCAGGGACAGCTTTTGGAAGTTGCCCGGAATAAAGCAGTTGAAATTTGCCAGGCCTATCCCGCCGGAACAAAATTCAGACTGTTTACCAACGATATGGAGCCAAAAACGCAGTACGACTTAAACCGCGAACAATTTATTCGAGAGGTTTCAAATGTTCACTCCTCTCCGGTTGTTGTTCCTCTTTCGCTGGTTTATAATAAATTTTCGCAACAAACCGCCAATGCAAAAAACAGCGATAAAAATCTCTATTTTATCTCCGATTTTCAACGCTCGGTTACCGACCCCGAAAATTTTTCAGATAAAAGTATTTACAGCTTTTACATTCCGCTTACCCCCAACAATGTAGCAAATTTATACATCGACTCGTGCTGGGTTGAAGTGCCCGCACACCGGCTAAATCAGGAAGAGGAGCTGTTTGTGCGAATAAAAAACAGTTCGACCGAGGATTACAACAACCTGCCGTTAAAACTCTATTTAAACGACTCGATTAAATCGATAACAAATTTCTCGGTAAAGGCCGAAAACGAAATTGTTGCAAAACTGAAATACATTAACAATACAAGCGGAATTCAACTGGGAAGAACAGAAATAACCGACTACCCTTTTACACACGACAACAACTGGTACATAAGCTATTATGTTGAACCGAAATTAAAGGCACTCGCTATTTTTAACAATACTACAGATTCGAACGAGGGATTAAAATATATTTCGGCACTGTTCGAAAACGACGATTATATTCAGCTCGACAAGATGAATATTAATGCCCTGCAAATTAGTAAGCTTAACAACTACAACACAATATTTCTTTTAAATCCTGAAAGTTTCTCGAGTGGTTTTTTAAGTGCGCTACAAAACAGTGTTGCCAGCGGTGTGTCGGTGGTTCTGTTTCCATCAATTAAAAACAACCCGTTATTCAACAATTCGTTTTTAGAACTTTTCGGAGCAAACAGAGTTGTAGGCATCGACACTACCAATCAAAAAATCTCGGGTATCGATTTCGAAAATCGTTTCTATAAAAATGTATTTCGAAAAAAAGAGAAAAATGCAATTATGCCCAACATAAAAGGCCATTTACAATTTAACCAGAATATTCGCTCCTCTGAAAGCCGCTTGCTTTGGTTTCAAAATAACGACAAAGCACTTTCTACTTTAACTTACAAACGGGGGAAAGTGTGGGTTTTCAGCTTCCCTCTTTCTGCAAATAACGAACCGTTTGCTCGCGATGTGCTTTTTGTGCCAACCATTTATAACATTGTTTTAAATAGTTTGCCGGCACAGAAAATTTCGTTTACTGTTGGCAAAACTACCTCATTTACAATTCGAAACAACAAGGATATGGATTTGAGCCAACCAATAAAAATTGAAGATTCTAAAAATAACAAAACTTTTATTCCTTCGAAAAGTAGCTCGAGCCGGGGCGTTCGTATCGATTTTGCCGGTCAAATAAAAAATGCCGGCCATTACTTTGTGAAAAACGGCAATAAAACCGTGGCAACAATGGCATTTAATTTCGACCGCAAGGAGTCGGATTTACACTATATCTCGGCTGCCGAACTCGAAAGTAAACTTTCACTTCTTCAGCTAAAAAATGCTTCGGTAATCCGGAATGTAACAAATAGTTTTTCTGAAATTTTCGATGAGCTCCAGAATGGAAAACAACTTTGGAAACTGTTTATTTTGCTTGCGCTGGCAGCAATTCTAGGCGAAGTTTTAATTGCACGGTTTTTAAAATAGCAAACACGAATCAATTCAAAAAAGTTGTGGGAAATGCACGTTTGAGTTTATATCATTCGTTTGTAAAAGACCTTTTTTTAATAAAGAAACCTTAATAGCCAGTGTATTGCAAC
>JALUZN010000148.1 GCA_027011835.1 Draconibacterium sp.
CCTTCAATTGTTCTTATTACTGCTTTATATCTGCCGGCAACTTTTTCGCATGCATCGGAAATTTCTCCCAGCGATGCGCGGTTTTTTGCCGCTTCTATCGACAAAGCTAATAAATTTCCTTTACCGGTTCTTGCCGCTTCGGTAATGGCTGCCAACGATGCTTTTACTTTATTTTCGTCGCGCTCGGCACGTAATTTCTTTAACCGCTCTATTTGCGATAAACGTACGGCAGAGTTGTCAATTTCCAAAATATCAATCGGGTCCTCTTTTTCAAGACGGTATTTGTTTACTCCAACAATGGTTTGCGTTCCCCCGTCAATTTTTCCCTGAGCACGTGCAGCGGCCTCCTCAATTCGCATTTTCGGAACACCGGTTTCAATGGCTTTTGCCATTCCGCCCAGCTCCTCAACTTCCTCTATTAATGCCCACGCTTTTTCGGCAATCTCTTTGGTAAGCGTCTCAACATAATACGAACCGGCCCACGGGTCGACCGAGCGACAAATTTCAGTCTCTTGCTGAATGTACAACTGCGTATTTCGTGCGATTCGTGCCGAGAAATCGGTTGGTAAAGCAATTGCCTCGTCGAGTGCGTTAGTGTGCAAACTTTGTGTGTGACCCAGTGTTGCGGCCATGGCCTCAATTGTTGTGCGGCCAACATTATTAAACGGGTCTTGCTCGGTAAGCGACCACCCCGACGTTTGCGAGTGGGTACGCAGTGCCATCGATTTTGGATTTTTCGGGTTGAACTGTTTAACCAGTTTAGCCCAAATCATTCGTGCAGCACGCATTTTTGCAATCTCCATAAAATGGTTCATTCCCACTGCCCAGAAAAACGACAAGCGCGGTGCAAATGCATCAATATCCAATCCCGATTTTACACCGGTTCGAAGGTAATCAAGCCCGTCGGCAAGTGTGTATGCCATTTCAATATCGGCGGTGGCACCGGCTTCCTGCATGTGGTAACCCGAAATTGAGATAGAGTTAAACTTCGGCATTTTTTGCGAAGTGAATTCAAAAATATCGGCAATAATCCGCATCGAGAAATCGGGTGGATAGATGTACGTATTTCGTACCATAAACTCTTTCAGAATATCGTTCTGAATGGTTCCCGAAAGTTGTTCTAGGGTTGCACCTTGCTCCAGCCCGGTAACAATATAAAAGGCCAAAACGGGTAATACTGCTCCGTTCATTGTCATCGACACCGACATTTTATCGAGAGGAATTTGGTCGAACAAAATTTTCATATCGAGAATAGAATCGATGGCAACACCGGCTTTACCAACATCGCCAATTACGCGCGGATGGTCGGAGTCGTAACCGCGGTGTGTGGCTAAATCGAACGCCACTGAAAGTCCTTTTTGCCCTGCGGCAAGATTGCGTCGGTAAAAAGCGTTCGACTCTTCGGCAGTAGAAAAACCTGCATACTGGCGAATTGTCCACGGGCGCATGGCGTACATTGCAGAGTAAGGTCCGCGAAGAAAAGGTGCCAGACCGGCAGCATAATTCAGATGCTCCATTCCTTCCAAATCTTCTTTGGTGTACACCGGTTTTACCGGAATCTGCTCCGGCGTTTTCCAGTTCTTTTCAATATTGTTTTGTGCAATCCACCCGGCAATATTTTGTTGCTGCGTGGCTGCTTTTATGTTTATGTTTTTATAATTCGGTTTCATAATTCTTGAGATTTTTGGATTGTCAGATTCTTAGATTTTCAGATGCTTAGAACACCCTTAAATTTGACAATCATCCGTAAAAGTGATTTTATATCTTGATGGATTGTTTCAAAATTTTCAGTAGTAACGAAATTTAAATCATTGGCAAGAATTATTTGAGTTTCAAGTTCAAATAACGAACCAATTGCATATTCCAGAAATCTTCTAAATTCCTTATTACTCGTTCTTCCAGTTCCTTCTGCAATATTTGAAGGGATAGAAATAGCGGCTCTTCTTATTTGAGAAGTTAAGCCATACATTTCCTCTTTTGGGAAATTAGCAGATATCGAATATATTGTTTTAACCAGTTTTCTTCCTTCTTGCCATATTTTTAACTCGAGATAATTATGCATCTTTCAATTTGTCTGAAAATCTGAATATCCGATAATCCGTTTATCTAAATTCCTAATTCTGTTTGATACGCTTTTAACTCCTCCAAAAGATTACTTTTTACGTGAATAAAATTTGTAATTCCTTTCTCTTCGAGTTCAGCTTTGCACGCAGGAGCACCGGCAACCACAACAATTTCGCTGTCGAGTTGGGCCGCTACTTCCGGAACAATTTCGGCATATTCATCGTCGGAGCTGCAAACCACCACAATGTCGGCACCGGCTTTTTTTGCTGCTGCCACGCCCTCTTCAACCGTTTTAAATCCGTTGTTGTCGATTACGGTAAATCCGGCCACGGCAAAGAAGTTACAACTGAACTGTGCACGCGCTTTCCGATAAGTGAGGTTTCCGATGGTAAGCATAAAAGCCACCGGGCGTTTATTTGTTTTAGAATAAACATCGGTGGTGTAACGCAGTGCCTCGAAAGGTTGTGCTCCGCGGTACGGTTTCAGCGTTTCTACCTCTGCATCGTCGGCAGTTAAATCAACTGCATCGAAAAGCGAGCCGTCGAATTCGGTTTCAATTTTCTCGTTGAAATTAGGAAACTGGTTTGTTCCCAACAGGTTTTCGCGGCGCAAAGCAATGTTTTTATCGCGTTTGGCAGCCATTATTTTTATCTCATTCTGAATAAAACCTTCGCGGAAAGCGGCAATAAAACCACCTTTCTCCTGAACTTCGAGGAACAATTTCCACGCTTCGTTAATCAGCGAGTTGGTTAAGTTTTCGATATAGTACGAACCGGCAGCTGGGTCAACAATTTTATCGAGATACGACTCCTCTTTTAACAGTGCTTGTTGGTTGCGTGCAATGCGTTCCGAAAATTCGGTGGGTTCTTCGTAAATGGCATCGAAAGGCAAAACGGTAATTGAATGTGCCCCGCCCAGTGCTGCCGACATTGCTTCGGTTTGTGTACGAAGCATATTTACGTACGGGTCGTAAACAGTTTTGTTAAACCGGTTGGTTTCGCTGTGTGCAATAAGTTTTGCCGAGTCGTTGGATTTTGGATTGTACGTTTTAACAATTTGTGCCCAAAGCAGGCGGGCAGCACGCAATTTCGCAATTTCCATAAAATAGTTGCTGCCAATTCCGAAATTGAATTTAATGGCGTTAGCAACATCATCTATTTCGATACCATCGTCGGTGAGCATGTCGAGATATTCGGCACCCTGTGCAAGCGAAAAGGCCAACTCCTGAACGATTGACGAGCCGCTGTTGGCAAAAAATTTACCGTGTACAGAAATTGTGCGAAACTGAGGCAGTAATTTTACCTCCTCAATTGTATCTGCCAATTGTGCCAGTACGTTGTTATTAAGTTTTCCGGTTAACACGAATGTTCCGAGCGGGTCGATTGATGCCGAAGCAATTACATTCTTGTTTTCCCATTTTCCTTCGGCAACAAATTCGGCAAAAAGTTTTGCACAGTTACTGCTGTCGGTAGGGCAGACCAAATTTATTTCGGCTGCTTCCAAACAGATGTTTTTTAGTAAAACAGCGAGGTCGGCTTTTGTATTTTTGTTGCAATTGTTAAAAAGAAATCCGAGCGAGGTAACGCCCTTTCCTAAAATATCGAGTGCTTTTTTATTGGCTTCGGCAAAGTCGGTTACAAAAATATTTTGCCGAACCAGCCACTCGTTATCTCTCTTTTTATTTCCGCGTACAAAAGGGAATTCTCCCGGCAACGTGTCGAGGTAATTCAAATCCTTTAAGTTTTCTTCGCGGTAGTACGGGCGGACTTTAAACCCTTCGTAGGTTTTCCAGACAAGTGCCCTTTCGTAGTCTCTGCCTTTTAAATCGGCATTAATTTTTGCTTCCCATTCATCGGTTGTAACAGGCGCAAAATCGGTGAAAAGCTTTTGCTTTTTTTTTGCCATGTTGAAAATTGTTTTATAAAATCGTATGGCAAAATTAGCTTAATTAAATGACTGACAATCAGAAACGATATCGATTTTACCGAATATTAACAAAGGTTGAAAACGGCAAATTCTTAATTTGGTAAAATTACCTTCTTTTTCAGAATGTCTTTAATAACAACGTCGGAGAAATAGATGGCTTCATCTTCTACCGATTTCATATTTACTGTTTTTGTTCTTCCGGTCCACAACAATTTTTCCGAAGCAACATCGTATAAATTACACTCTAAGAAATAGGTGTAGTCGTCGACATAATAACCATCGTTATAAACCGTTGCCAGCGAGTATGCATAGTAGTTATAATATGCACCACCGGCATACGGACTTCCGTAATAGCCAGGACCACCCATAATATACGGGCTTCCGTAATAACCGGCGCCTCCTGCCATATAATTGTTGTCGCGAACAAATCGTTGCTCTTTCTCAATATTAAAAACCGAAATAATCATTAATGCATCAATTTTGTTCTCTTCAACTTTCTGAACAACTTTCCTTTTTAAATCTTCTTTATCTTTTATAAGTTCTTGCAGTTGATCCATTTTTCCTGCCATGGGAAAAATCTCATAAGTTGGAATGGCTTTTATTCCTTCCTTTTTAAAATCGGCAACCACAGCGCGCTCTATTAAATATCGGTTCGATGCATTTGGCGTAAGTACCACCACCGCAAGTTTATTATAACTTTTAGGTGTAACCTCTTCGTTTGCCCACGACCTTACTAATTTTGTTGATGGGCCGCAACCAATAAACATAACAGCGATAAAAAACAGTGCAATAATTGAATTTCTCATTTTTTAGTTTTTATTTTTACATAAATAATTCTTCAAAGAAAGTGTAAAACTTCCTTAATTCAATACCGGCAGTTAATTTAATCGAAAAAATATACCGGAATACTTTTATTAGAAAGAACAACCTTGGTGGTTAATTGTTTTTATAGAAGTTAGTTAAAACACCTGAAACCGTATTGTAGTATAAATTTACTATTTTTAGAATCCGTTTAAGCAAAAATGCTAAAGTTATGAGATCATTTCTGTTATTCTTTTCTCTGTTTTTTGTCACGGGATTTTTATTTGCTCAAAAACATAAAGTTGAAGTTGCCGATACAATTCAATACAATAGTTCTATTGAAGCTGTTTCGGATACATTGCCCGATCTTAAAATTTTTGGAGACGATACTCCAATGGACTTAACTTTGAAATACGATATAAAATCATTTATTAAAAATAAATTCCAGGGAAAATACCTCGATGCAGAACTTTTTATTCATTACAAAGATTATACAGTTAAAAAAATATTCGCTTAAAAGCACGCGGAAACAACCGACGACAAGAGTGCTTTTTCCCTCCTATTTTTTTAAATTTTAAAACCGACCCGATAGCAAGTACCGAGTTAAAAGGGTTTAAAAAAATAAAGCTGGTAACTCATTGTTCTTCTTCGAAATCGTACACAAACTACATTCTAAAAGAGTACTTAATTTATAAACTTTATAATGTTTTAACCGAAAATAGTTTTCGGGTTAAACTGTTAAATATGAACTATATAGATACAAGCAAAAAGAAGAAGAATTATAAAAAGTTCGGCATTTTAATTGAACCCATAGAACTTTTAGCAAAAAGAACAAATTCAATTGAAATTGAATCGTCGTTAGTTCGGGGGAAAGATGTGCTTGAATACGAGGCCGATATGGTTTCACTTTTCAACTATATGATTGGAAATACCGACTGGCGAATAAAAGGTGGTCATAATATGAAATTTATCAAATCGTTAACTCAATTATCAACACAGGTTATACCGGTTCCTTACGATTTCGACTATTCGGGTTTTGTCGATGCTCACTATTCGTTTCCACAAAGCTGGACAAGCATTGAACATGTAAAACAGCGCGAGTATATGGGATATTGCAGAGAGAATACTGACGAATATAAAAGAATCTTTCAGCTGTTTCTTGATAAAAAAGATAAAATATTCGACACAATCGATTCATTCAGTTATTTATCTGAACACCAAAGAAAATTGCTTCATGGTTACATAGAGAGTTTTTATGAAGAACTGGATAATCCGGACAATTTACTCTATACATTAAAATCGGAATGCAGGAGTCTCGACTTTTAAATTTAAACGAAATGAATTTACTTTTTAACTTATCAGAATTAAACTTGTTAATTAGCGGAGAACAGTGGTTCGATTTTTTGAGCCGGTTTTTTGCCAATTTTATTTCGCTGTTTATTCTTATACGGTACATTTTTTATCCAAACAATGGTCAATCGAAATACCTTTTTATTTTTTACATGACCGGATTAATGATTTTTCTTATCTCTTCAACGCTCGACCAGGTTACTCTAAACATTGGAATTGCATTGGGACTGTTTGCCATTTTTGGTATTATTAGGTTTCGTACTCCTCCGGTTGGGTTAAAAGAGATGACTTATCTTTTTATATCGATAGGAATGGCCGTAATAAATGCTCTTGTAGAGTTTAACGTTGCCAATTGGTTTGGTTTGCTTATTGCCAATTTTATTATTTTGAGTTCAGCCTTTTTTATGGAAAAATATACACCACGGCAAACTATTATTTGTAAAATTTTGGTTTTCTCTCCATCGAGTTTTGCAATATTAAACAGCAACAAGCTGCTTAGAAAAGAGATTGAAGAGATAACCGGAATTAAAATAATTAAAGTCGATATTTCGAAAATGAATAAGGTAAAGAATGAAATTACAGTCTATATTTCGTTTAAAATGGTAGAGGATTTACCCGCCGGTTTATTCAGCGATGAGGAGACAGAAGTGAGTCAGGAATTGCCGGGAAACAGGTATTGGGGAAGTTCGTTTAGCAGCAACTATTAATTCAAAAAAAAAGGTTCAGCAAAAATGCCAAACCTTTTTATATCTCAAAGAAAAATCTCTATTTCATTCCAATACCAAATCCAAAACTAACGTACGACATACTAGGGAAGTCGCCTGCTTTTGGACTGTAGTTATACTTTACTTTGAACGAAAGTACTGTGCTTCTGCTCATGTCGTACAGCAAACCAACCTCGGGTGCTACGTTAAACAACCATTTGTCCTGACTTAGTGTAAATACGCCAATATCGTTTGATTGTTTAGCATACGAAGTACCAACACCAACACCAATGTAAGGAGTTGCGGTGTTTCCGGTAAAATATTTTTTTGCATTAATATTTAACGGTACAACGTTGGTGTATCTGAATTGAGTTCCGGTTATTGTTAAATCGTTATAATCGAATGTTTCGCCCGAGATTTTCTCTCTGAAAATATTCCAGCTTGTAACAAATCCCATCGAGAAATCTTCGGTTAAGTAGTAGTTTACTTCAAAATCAACTCCTCTCGGACTGAAATTGTTTGTAAAATCTGCTGTTTCTCCTAAACTAACTGCCGGTAAATAATTTACAATTATTACGGTCTCGCCTTGTCCTCTTGCAATAAAAGAGGCCAGACTTAATACTATTATTGCTATATATTTATTCATTTTTAGTATCTTTTTTGTTTAAATATGGACTTTGCTTAAACACTTGCCCAATTTGTTTGGTCAATCTGGATGCAATATTACTATCCGAACCGGATAATATTCCGTTTACACCACCGGTCCATACTACCGGAATTTTCCCTGATGGTCGATCCGGGTTGTGGGGCATTTCTGCATCATTCATGTCTACCATATCAATTAATACCGAGCCAACAGTGTATCCGTAACTAGGATAAACCGGATAGACCGGATAAATTGGGTAACCTGGATACCAAGGATACCAATAATCCCATGGATACCAGTACCAGTAATCCCACCAATAGTAGTAGTAATAACTAATGTCTGTTGCAAGGGCTGAAACCATAATCGAAACATCGGCATCAATTTCTCCGTCAGCGGTTGTATCTGCCTCCGTTTTTTCTGTCCATCCCAAATT
Organism: Draconibacterium sp.; assembly: GCA_027011835.1. Lineage (GTDB taxonomy): Bacteria > Bacteroidota > Bacteroidia > Bacteroidales > Prolixibacteraceae > Draconibacterium. The sequence goes on from JALUZN010000148.1 coordinate 7,925, forward strand.
TAAAAGATTTTGTCTCACTTCCGAAAGAATATGATCTTCCTGTGTGTGATCAATGTCTTCCGAATCTTCATCGTCGTCAATGTACACAATTGTATCGTACAAAAAGAATGACGATAATTGTGTAAAATTCTGAGTAGAATCGTACTTTGTAACTGCTATATCCATCTCTTCAACAGTTGCATCGAATCCCGGATAACAGGAAGCAACCAAAAAAGAAATTGGTATAACAAATACAAAAAGTTTAATTAACTTTTTCATAGCATAAAATTTATAATTAATATTTGTTCATATTTTAAACATTACTGTAACATCATAGGGTTATAATTGTTTAATAAAACTATAAATGTTTAAGTAACGTCGCTGCATTGTTGTTTAAGATGTGCACAAGTAAAAAAAGGTTGCGTTGTGGTCAAATGTTTTTGTAATTGTAGCGGTTCTTTTGCGTTAAAAAACTTTAATGCTATTTCTATTTTCTGATGATATCGATTTTTCCTCCCGAACCCAGTTTTATAATGCTCGATGGCTGAGCAGGTATTTGGTCGTCTTGCCGGAACTCAACAATATAATCGACTGCATCTTTTATCTCGTCCGAGATTTCATCGAAAAAGGCGGGCGATTTTTCGCCGCTTACATTTGCCGAGGTAGAAACTACGGGCCGGCGGAAACGTTGTAACAATTGGCTTGTAAATTTTTCTTTTGTAAAGCGAATTCCAACACTTCCGTCACTGGCAATTAAGTTCTGTGCCAGGTTTTTTGCGTTCTGATAGATAACGGTGAGTGGTGTTGTGGTAATCTCCACCAAATCCCAGGCAACTTCCGGAACATCATCGACATAACGTTCCAGCAATGCCGGATTCTCCATAAGTACCAACATACTTTTCGAGTCTTCGCGCTTTTTAATTTCGTAGATTCGTTTTACTGCTTCGGGGTTGGTGGCGTCGCAGCCAATTCCCCAAATGGTGTCGGTTGGATATAAAATTACACCTCCGTTTCGCAGTATTTCAACAGCTTTTTTTAGGTCGTTGTGCATTGTTTTATGAGCTAATTTTGGTGTACAAAGAGATTAAATTTTGTGCATATTTTTCGGGGTGAAAAAGTTTTGCACGTTCGGTTCCTTTGTCGGTTATTTTTTTTCTGAATGAGTGATCTTCGAGCACTTTTTTTATCTGTATTCCAATTTCGTTGTTGTTTTCGGGGTCGCATAAAACGGCAGCTCCGCCGGCAGTTTCGGGCAGGCACGAAACATTCGATGTAATAACAGGGCAACCACTCGCCATCGACTCAATTACTGGTAATCCGAACCCTTCGAACAGCGAGATATAAACCGACAGTTCGGCTTGCTGATAAAGTGCAGCCAAATCTTTTGCCGGAATACTGTTTAAAAAATTTACTTGACTTTCCATTCCGTTTTCGGTAATAAATTTTAATAACCCGGACGAATACAAAGTAGGTTTTCCAACAAAGACAACCGGAACGGAAATTTTAGCCGAATGAACTGCCTTTAGCAGCGACAACTGGTTTTTCCGATGTTCGAGCGTACCAACCGAAAGGATGTATTTTTTGGGTAAATCGTACTTTTCAACTAAATATTCTGTATCGCGCCGCTCAAAAAAATGTGGCGAAATGGATTGATAAATAACCTCTATTTTCTCCGAATCTACATTAAAATATTTTATTAAGTCGTGTTTGGTTTGCTCGCTGATTGCAATAATTTTTTTTGCTGCCAGGCACGCATATTTTACTTTTCGCGAATATATTTTACGGTCGATGGGTTTATAAAACTGCGGGAAACGCATAAAAATCAGGTCGTGAATGGTAACCACCGCCGGCACGCTCGATTTGTGTACACCGTCGGGCAACTCGTTGCTCAGCCCGTGAAAGAGGTCGAGTTTATGCTTGTGCAACTGCCCGCTAACCAAAAAACTTCTCCACAACGATTTAAACAATTTCGAGACAGGGCTGTCGGGCGAGATAACATCGAACTGATTGTAGTGGAGAAACAGCTCCTTGTTAATTTTTGGGGTAAACAAGATATAATTGTTATCGGGTGAATATTTGAGCAAAGCATTTAATGTGTTCCGGCTGTAGTTTCCCAGTCCCGAAGCATTTAAAAAGGCACGTTTTGCATCAAACCCAATTTTCATCTCATTCATTAATTTGTTGTAAATATATACGAAATAGGCCGGATTTTAGTTTCCGGCCCAAAGACAATGTATATAATTTATTCCATGCTTTAGCCTGGTGATTGCAACTTATTGGATAATTAGACTTTAGCTGTTCATCTTAACAGATTAATATTCATTTTCAAATCATGGAAATTAATGGCTAAAGTTAGAATCATCCTGTTTATTTAAATCACCGGGCTGAAGCCACGGTGTAAAATTTTAAAAGCAGCACTTTTTAATTTCTAAAATATAAAGCTGAAAATATTTTTGCATTACTCTTTACTTCCTGCTCTGCAAATCTTTTCTATCTCAACATCCCTTTCTGTCTATCAGTCTTGTGTCTCTTGAATCTAAAAATCTTGTGTCTGTTAGTCTAAAAGTCAATATAAATCTAAACTTCAAAATTTTTCAATCCCTCAAAATCGAGTGTTGCAAAATAATCGTCAACGGTTTCGGCGCGGCGAATTTCGGTAACATCGCCATTTTCGCGAAGTAGAAGTTCTGCTGATTTAAGTTTTCCGTTGTAGTTAAATCCCATAGAGTGGCCGTGTGCCCCGGCATCGTGAATCACCACAATGTCGTCGGGGTTTATTTTCGGCAACATTCTGCCAATGGCAAATTTATCGTTGTTTTCGCACAACGAACCGGTTACATCGTATTTCTCGGTTGCAATTTCGTTCTCTTTTCCCAAAACGGTAATATGGTGGTAAGCGCCATACAGAGCGGGGCGCATTAAATTTGTCATACAAGCATCGAGACCAACAAAACTTTTGTAGGTATTTTTTACGTGCCTTACTTTGGTTACTAAATATCCGTATGGGCC
>JALUZN010000149.1 GCA_027011835.1 Draconibacterium sp.
TGCATATAACGTGTGGTTATGTTTATTTGCAAGTTTCCACATCTATTTCATTTACAGCACAATAATCGCATTTGTTTTTAAACAATAGAAGGTGAATAAGTCCTCTAAGTTGACGCCTATGCGATGTGCATCGGGATTAGTTCAACCAATACAATTCAGTTCGTTACACTCCTAAATTGCAGGTTTCACTGAACCGACATCTCCCCTGAAACCAGGGGAGAAAATAAGGACTTTTTTAATTTTTGTGCAGGGAGGTTCGTATTCCAAAACTTGCTTGGTGCAGGGTTCCGCGATCCGTCAGGGGACGGACACAGTCCGTCAGGGGACGGAGTGGCGGTCTTATGCATTTTCTGCGATGTTTTTTAGTCTTGTTCTTTTTTATCTTTTTGCTTTGTTTGTTTTCCAATAACCACTTTTCCTGCTTCCCATGCGTTGCAGAACTCCTTTTTTTTTCAGGTTTGCAATGTGTTCGTTTATCGTATCCCTGCTTTTCCCTAATATGTCGGCCATTTGCGTAATGGTTATGTTTTTATCCGATTTAATAAGTTCAAGAATTTGTTCTTTAGTTTTAAGTGGGGTTTTAAGTGGGGTTTTTCTGATGATTACCTGTACCGATGAAAAAGTATATTTATATTCAGGTTCAGGCAATCCCATTTTTACACACTCCTCAACAATGTTATTTGTACCTCTACCCCAGCTTTCAACAAAACCTGCTTTGTAAAACATATTTATTAAATGGTTTTGATATATGGTTTAATTTAAATTGTTCGATTGGTACTTCCTGACTTAATGTTGCGCCGTTGGTAAAAACAATTTCGTTGTTGTACACTCTTATTTGCAATACGGTAGTGTCGGAATAATCGCGATGTATTAAGCCGTTTATTACCGCTTCGCGGATGGCATTGTAAGGATACTCCAATGTTTCGACCCGGTTTAAATTATCGTACGATATGTAACTTTTCAAATATTTAGTCCTTAATATATCAATAATCTTTTCAAGTTGTTCAAATAAATTCCCCTCAATAATATCGCTGGTAAGTACTTCGCTATGACTTAAGAACTTACCAATTTTAGAGTGTGCTTGCACGAAATATTTTTGCGGATTTTTACCGAAAAGTAAAACAGCAGCTCTTTTTAAGTGTCCGTTTTCGTAAAGATTTAATTTTTCGAATAACGATTTTAAATCCTTTTCCTCATCAATAAACGGGACTCTTTTTCTGCTCCAATTTTTAAATTTTTCGACTGTTTCTAAATTAACATTGTCGAGCCCAAAATTCTCAATAATTACATCGTCCCAGGTTTTTCCGTATTTTTTTAAAAGAAAATTTGTAAGGTTGCTGCCGTTTAGCTCTATTGTATTACTGCCGCTACGTTTGTAAAACTTACCGTTAACCGAAACCGGTGCATAGGTTTTGTTAATCTTTACCTCCAAATATTCTTTTCCTCCGTTTTGTTTTAACTCTATATTAACCAATATTCCAAGCCGGTTGTTAATTTTATTGGGCAACACTCCGAGCAATATTTCTGCATTGTTTATTCCAACAACTTTTCCATTATCTGCAATGCCAATATATAACGTACCACCCTCGCTGTTTGCAAATGCACAGATGGTTTTTAAGTACTCGTCTTTCCATATTTGCTTAAACTCAGCGGTTTGAGATTCCTTTTTGATGAGCATTTTAAAAACTATTTAAAATATTACACTGTGTTTTTAGAAGTGGAAAACATTTTCTTACGTATTGATTGCTCGGTTCCACGAAGGAGGAACGACCGAAGTGGTCTCATGCGGCATGCAGAGAACATGTTTTGTAATTCTTTTGTTTTGTGCATTACCTCTTGAGCTTGGCAATCATCTCTTCGGCATCGATATTTATTTTTGAGAATGCGAACCATTTTTTGCCGAGGTCTTTAAGTGATGCGCCGATATGGTAAACTGTTTTGTTGTCGATAATTAGAAATCGGTCGTGAGATTTTTTGAATGTATCTATTTTAATCTTCGGATATTGAATATTATGCTTTTTCAGATCCAACATCAACTGTTTATTTATTTTGGCAGTATAAATGGTTGCTGCTACTCCTTTCTCCCTCTGCTGGCGCAGATTTGTAATCTGTGCCATTGCTGTAAGCAATACTATTTTATAACAATAATATCATCCAACAAACCTTTTTCTCCTGCATAATCAGCTGCACTAGAATATAAATAATCTTCTGCCCTGAAAACAATACCTTCTTCTACCGGGTTTTGATGAATATAATTTATTTTTTGGGCTATTACTTTATTGCTCCATAATTCGATTGGTTTATTATCACCTCGCCAAAAACGAATTCCTTCGGTCGTATTAAATTGTTTTAATAACCAATCCTTTCGGCTTTCCTGCCAATTCCCGGAAATAGCTTTTATAATTGCTTTGCTTGTAAATTTTTTATAGTCGCGGAGAATATCCTGCAATAAAAATCTTTCTTCGGCTCTTATTATTAAATGAACATGATTAGTCATAATACACCATGCAAATATTTCCAATCCTTTGTGTTCCTGACAAAATTTTAAGTTTTCAACAAGAATATTTTTATACTCGTTGCGTGTAAAGACATCTACCCAGTTTTGTACAGCAAACGAAACAAAATATACACCTTCGGGATTATGGAATTTGTATTTACGGCTCATTTTTTATTTAGAGATTTGTTTCTTCCGGCCTTTTATGCCGGGGTACGGATTACAAATCCGCACCAGCGTGTGCCTTCTACCGGTGGCAGTGCTGTTTTAATTATCAGGTCGAATTTTTGGTCGTGTTCCAAAAGTTTTCTCTCAATTTTATCGACTCGATGATTTATAGCATATCCTTTTAACAGATAGTCTTTTAAAATTTTATTTGCCCAAATTCTGAATTTAGTTGCGTTTATCGAATTAACTCTGTATCAAACAGATAAAATTACATCGAGATTATAGTATTTGGTTTTATATTTTTGCACACCATTGCTACCCATATGTTCCAAAATGGAACATGTGCTATTTTCCATTAGTTCGCCAGAATTAAATATATTTTTCAGATGCTTTGTTATGGCAGGTCTTTTTGTGCCAAATAACTCTGCTATCTGGGCTTGTGTAAGCCAAATATTTTCGTCTTTAAATCGCACTTCGAGTCTGGTTGATTGACTTTCTGATTGATATATAATAATTTCGTTTTGGGACACTATTAAAA
>JALUZN010000150.1 GCA_027011835.1 Draconibacterium sp.
GCACATGGCTCAATGTCGCAACCTTGGAATATCCCTGTTTTAAATCTTGAAAAACAGGTAAAAGTTGAACTCGCCAAACAAAATATTGTCGGTTTTGAGCAGGTCAGGGTTGCTTTAATGGAAGTGGCAAAACCTACGATTGCCGATGTTATTCGTGATTTTGAAAAACAGGGGGTTACCGATGTTTATGCCGTTCCGCTTTTTATTGCACCTTCGGGGCATTCGCTTTTTGATGTACCTGCAATTTTGGGACTAAAATACAACAAAGAAAAAGCCGATGAGATAAAAGGCGAAGGCAACGAAATTGTAAATACACGCATAAAAATTACGGTAGGCCCTTCAATGGAATATGAAAATATTATAAAAGACATATTATTGGATAAAGTAAAAAAGCTTTCGGTAAATCCTGATAGCGAAGCTCTGGTAATTCTTGCACACGGCGATGAAAACTTTGAGCCTTTATGGGAGAACCTTGTAGAAGAAACCCAAAACTATATTCTTTCAAAAACGGGAATTGATTATTCAACATACGCATTTGTCGAAGTTGGTCAGTCGTTTTCTACCGATGGCGTAAGTGCCATATTGCAGGCAAGCAACCATAAAAAAAAGGTTATAGTTATCGGAATGTATCTGTCGATGGGCGTAAAACAAATGGCAGATAAACCTGCACCGCTTGTAATGATGGGATTTAGTATGGATACCAAAAAGTTTTTTAAGGGCAAAGACATTGTTTTTGCACAAGACGGACTATTACCCGATGCCCGTATAAGTAAATGGATTGTTAAACGTGCTTCCGAATGGCTAAATAAATAAAAAACCATGAACACAAATATTATCCAAGTCAATGAAACACAGACAAGTGTAAGGATATTTTGTGCCGGTAATTTACCTTTTATTATTGAAGATTGGCACAAAAAAATCATACAAAGTTTTATAGAGAATAATAAAAATACAAAAAATGAGATTACTGATAACAGTAACAGTATTACTGATTAGCCTGATAACGACAGCACAAACCGGCACAATTACGGTTTTGGATAAAGAAACAAAGCAGGCGGTTCCTTACGCAACCGTCTGTTTTGAAGGCTTACGAACCGAAAAGAAACAATATGCAGTAACATCAACCAAAGGTGAAACAAAAAATACGGTTAAACAAAAATCGCAAATTGCTGTCTCTTTTGTCGGATATAAAACTCTTATTGATACCATAAAACCGGGAGAAAGTAAAATCTATTATTTACAAGCCGATATTTTTAGTATGGAACAAGTTGTGATAACGGCAACCAGAACCGAAAAAACACTTAAAGATGCACCCGTAATAACACAGGTAATTACCGCACGGCAAATTGAAACACTTGGTTTTCAAAACGTTCAGGATGTGCTTGAAGCCGATATGCCCGGTATTGAATTTAACAGGCACGGCAGAAGCAACGATATAAACATTCAGGGACTTGAAGCTCGCAATGTGTTGGTTCTGATAGACGGCGAAAGACTGGCAGGCGAAACAAGGGGAAATGTTGATTATTCACGCTTAAACACAAACGACATTGACCGTATAGAAATAGTTAAAGGTGCTTCGTCGGCTCTGTATGGTTCACAGGCAATGGGGGCGGTAATTAATATCATTACAAAAAAATCAAGAAAAAAGTTTTACGGTAATATTTCGGCAAACTATTCGTCTTTTAACGAAATAAATTACCCTGATTTAAAACAAAATGATGATGATTACAGCTTCAAACACAATCTTGACAAACCTAACCTGAATATTAGCGGATTGTTCGGCTTTAATCTTAAAAAGTTCAGTTCAAAAACAAGTTTTACTACAAAAAGCACTGACGCTTATCAGTTATATGACCGTGAACCATTAACCAAAGAATTTATTGATATTGACACCATAATTTATGAACCATTGAATACAAAACCAGTAGGGATAGAAGGCTCTGCTGATTATTCTATTGACCAACTTTTTAATTATAAGTTCAGCAATAAATTTAGCATTGAAGCAAAAGGAGGTTACTATTTGCATCATAAATACGATTTCAATAGAGATAATAAACACGATAAATACGAAGATATTTCTTACGGATTAAAAGCAAAGTATAATCCAACCAAAACATACAGTTTGATTTTCTCTTTCCATTCCGACACATACAACAAATACGATTTTCTTGAAGCAATTGATAGCAGTAAATTAAATTACAGTCATCAATATAAAAATCCGAAAATTATCGGAAATTATAAAGTAGGACAAAAACAGATGTTTACAGGCGGAGTTGAGTACCTGCACGAGAGTTTGTTGTCGGACATGTTTGTTTTTCACGAAATTCACGAGAAAAAAGTATCTAATTCCGTTTTGTTTTTGCAAGATGATATTTCATTCAACTCAAAATTAAACCTAATAGCGGGTTTACGTGGAGAATATCATACGGCATACGGAAGCCACTTTACCCCCAAAATATCGGTAATGTATAAATTTATACCTCTTACTTTCAGACTAAATTATGCAGCTGGTTATCGCTCGCCGAGTTTAAAAGAATTGTATATGAATTGGAGCCATTTGGGAATGTTTGTTATTAAAGGGAACGAAAATCTGAAACCTGAAACAAACAACTACTTTTCGGCTTCTGCCGAACTCTCTAAGTCGTGGATAAACACTTCTGTTACTGTTTACAAAAATCTTTTCAGAAACAAAATACAGGGTATTTGGAGTGCCGACCAAACAGTTTACCAATATGATAACATTGAAAAATCGAGCCTGTTGGGTATTGATTATCTGTTGAAATTAAGGCTTTCCAAATCCCTAATGTTTAAGGGTGCATATTCATATGTAAACAATAACGACTATCAAATGGGAGTTCGTTTGTCGAGCATTAGTCCGCATATGGCAAATATGCAATTGGAGTATAAGTTTACCAAAGGAATTTATAATCTAACAGCAAACATTACGGGTAAATACATTGGAGAGAAAAATTTCAACGTAGCTGACGAAATAGTGTATCGTGGCGAAATGGTAAAAGCATATTATAAAGTCCATTACGATGCTTATTCTATTTGGAAGTTAACGCTAAGTCAACGATTTTACAATGCCGTAAATCTGGTTCTCGGTATTGATAATCTGTTTGATTTTACACCCGGAATGATAACATTCAACACATCGACAAGCCCGGGAAGACGGTATTTTGTCAGTTTAAATAT
>JALUZN010000151.1 GCA_027011835.1 Draconibacterium sp.
GGTTTCGAATACATACAACCTTATAAAAAACAAAAAGGAGAAAAAATTTGAGGTCAGAAAAATCTTTCCCGACACCATAACAACACAGAAAGAGTTATCCGGTTACGAAAAAGAGTTCCGAAGTTTACCTTTTTATAAAGGTATTGTTTACAACCCCGAAACTTCGACCTATCTGTTGGCAATAACGGTTAATAAAGAGAAGATGAAAACCAAATCGCGCGAAAAGATGGTTTTATCTATTCAGCAGTTGTGCCACCAATTTGAAAGCGACGAAAATGTTAAACTTCACTATTCGGGGCTTCCGTATATAAAAGTGGTAAATGCCATAAAAATCAGGAGCGAGTTATACCTTTTCAGTATTCTGGCACTGGCCATATGTATTGTTGTTCTGTTCCTCTTCTTCAGGTCGTTTAAAGCGGTAATTTTTCCGGTAATTATTGTTCTGATTGGCGTAATCTGGGCGCTTGGAATGTTACACCTTTTCGGATATAAAATTACAATTCTTTCAGGAATGATTCCTCCGTTGTTAATTGTAATTGGCATTCCGAACAGTATTTATATGCTGAATAAATTTCATCACGAATACGTTAGCCACGGAAATAAAATTAAGGCGTTGCAACGCGTAATTATTAAAATAGGGAATGCCACCTTTCTTACCAATTTAACTACGGCATCGGGGTTTGCTACATTTATTATTGTAAAAAGCGACATTCTAAAACAGTTCGGAATTGTTGCTTCACTAAATATTCTGGGGCTGTTTGTACTTTCGTTGCTGCTTATTCCAATCATTTTCAGCTTTATCGAACCCCCCTCGTCGAGGCATGTAAAACATTTAGACGATAAATTTGTATCGGGAATAATTGAACGACTGATGCGAATTACCCAAAATCATCGTAAGGCAGTGTACATTACAACTGTTGCAATTTTGGGATTGGGCATTTATGGAACTACACTGATAAAAAGCTCGGGTTATATGCTCGACGATGTTCCGAAAGACGACCCCGTTTATGTTGACCTGAAGTTTTTTGAAAAGAATTTCGACGGATTAATGCCTCTCGAAATAATGATTGACACAAAGAAACCGGGAGGAGCAATGCAACTTTCCACGTTTAGAAAGATTGACCAGCTTGAGAAAAAACTGGCTCACTACTCCGAACTTTCGCAACCAACTTCGTTACTTAACCTGTTAAAATTCTCGAAACAGGCATTTTATAACGGGCACGAAAAATATTACAGTTTACCCAATAACCGCGAAAAGAATTTTATTTTGCAATATGCCGCTACCGGAAAAAAGAACAGCGAAATGCTGCACGCTTTTATCGACAGTACCCGGCAAATAACCCGTATTAGCATACGAATTAAAGATGTTGGCACAACCCGAATGGAAGAGTTGTACGAAGATTTTAATCGCGACATCGACGCCGTCTTCCCTCCCGACAAATATAACGTTACGGTTACCGGCTCGAGCATAACCGCATTTAAAGGAACGCAGTATTTATTGAAAAACCTTTTTACAAGTCTTATTCTTGCCATTATTCTTATTTCGGCATTTATGGCGCTAATGTTTTCGTCGTGGCGAATGGTAATTATGTCGTTAACGCCCAATGTAATTCCGCTGGTTTTTACTGCTGCCATTATGGGCTTTGCCGACATTCCCATAAAAGCATCGACAATACTGGTGTTTAGTATTGCTTTTGGTATCTCGGTCGACAATACCATTCACTTTCTAGCCAAGTACAGACAAGAGCTGGCTGCCACAAACTGGAACATAAAAAAATCGGTAATTAACGCTCTGAAAGAGACCGGGGTTAGTATGATTTACACATCGATTGTGCTCTTTTTCGGATTTGGCATTTTTACCCTGTCTACTTTTGGCGGAACTCAGGCACTCGGTGTTCTGGTGTCGTTAACACTTTTGGTTGCCGTTTTATCGAACCTTATTTTACTGCCTTCGTTGTTGCTCACACTCGATAGAATTACAACAACTAGAGCATTTAAAGAACCACTGCTGAATATTTATAACGAAGAGGAGGATATTGAGTTGGACGAGTTGGAAATTCAGGATAAAAAAAAGTAAAGCGTAGCACTATGTATTCTGTCGAAGAGCTTCAAAATGTTATTAATACCGAAATTGAAAATCGAACCGGTGAGTTAAAGAAAATTAACCCGGTAAATTTATATGCGCCGGTAAACTATTCGCTCGAAATTGGCGGAAAAAGATTGAGGCCGGTTCTGCTTTTGTTGAGCTTTAATATTTTTTCGGATAAGATAGAGAATGCCCTTCCTGCTGCCGTTGCACTCGAGGTCTTTCACAACTTTACACTTCTGCACGACGATATTATGGACAAGGCCGATGTTCGACGAAATAAGCCAACTGTTCATAAAAAGTTCGATGAAAACAGTGCCATTCTTTCCGGCGATGCCATGGCATTTTTATCGTATAAATTTTTACTCGAATGCAGGTCCGAAAAACGTATCGACGTTATCGAGCTTTTTTCGAAAACCGCCATTGAAGTTTGCGAAGGGCAACAATTCGATATGGATTTCGAGGACAGATTAACCGTTTCGGAAGAGGAATACTTAGAGATGATACGGCTAAAAACGGCGGTGCTGCTGGCTTGTAGTTTAAAATCGGGGGCACTGCTTGCCAATGCCAATATCGAAACCGCAAATCAACTTTACGATTTTGGAATAAATTTGGGAATGGCTTTTCAGTTGCAGGACGATTTGCTCGATACGTTTGGAAATCAGGAAACTTTTGGGAAAAGAATTGGTGGCGATATTGTGGCAAATAAAAAAACGTACCTGCTGATTAAAGCTCTCGAAAATGCATCTGCCGCTCAAAAAACAGAACTAATAAAGTGGATTGATAAAAAAGATTTTTCCGCCGAAATAAAAATCAAAACAGTAAAAAACATATACAACCAACTAAACATTAAAGAGTTGGCGCAGTTAAAAATCGATTACTATTTTCAAAAAGCATCCGAAATAATTGAAAAACTTACCATCGACAAGAACAAAACAGAACCTCTTGTTGTATTAAGTAACCAGATGCTAAAGCGTAACTTTTAGCTGCAACAAAAAGCTGTTCGAAAATTCAATTAGTAAGTGCGACAGTTTCCCTTCCAAAAATAAAAAATCTAGATTTTTTATTTTTGGAAGGGAAAGTTTAAAACTGTTGCATTATGGAT
>JALUZN010000152.1 GCA_027011835.1 Draconibacterium sp.
CTTTTACCTGTTTTATGGCATCGTCGATGGTGTACGATTTTTCGGCTAAACCATCGACAACAGCCGATTTTATACGAACATTTAAAGGAGCTTTTATCGACGAAACGGCAGTTGCTCCAAAGTCGAAAACATCGAGTTTTTTAATGCCTTCCAGCCCCGACAGTTTATCGCGCAAGGTATTTTCAATCGACCACATATCCATTTTACGGCTAAACCTGTCGACACAGTTTATGGTAATGGTTGCTTCGGCAGGCAGGTTGCCGCTTCCCAAACTCAGTACACCGGCCTCGGTACCAAAAGCAACCGAGCTGCGTGTTACATAATCTTGTTTGTGAAGCCATTCGAGGAAAGGTGCAATTTTTCTTTCGGCACTCTCCACCGTCTCGTTCGAGCTGAAAGCCACTTGCGCTTTAATAATTCCGGTGTCCATTGGCGGCATGGCATCTTTACCAATTACCGGCATAATGGTTTTCATACTGAAAATTAACAAAACCAAAACACTTAAAATAAGTACACTACGACGGATTAACCGGTGTTTGCCATTCGAGAATTTTATTACATTTACGTACGGCTCAACCAGTTTACCAACGCTTTTATCGTATATTTTGTCGAACCATTTTTCAATTTTCCCCTTGTCTGTTCCTCGCTTGTATAACACTTCGAGCAGTTTGGGAATAAATGTTATCGACAAAAAGAATGAAATTAAAAGGGCAATTATCAACGTAAAAATCAGAGGTTTAAAAATTTTCTCGGGGAACCCGCCAATAAACATCAGCGGAAAAACAATGGCAATAGTTGCAAGAGTTCCCGACCAAATGGGGCCAACCACCTCTTTTGTTCCCTTTTGGATGGCCGTCTGCAAATCTTCGCCCAGCTCTTTTATATGCCGTTCTATATTTTCGAGCACCACCACCGCATTATCCGTCAGCAACCCGAGAGCAAGAATAATTGCTGTGTAAATTACAATATTTAGTTGCCCGCCTGTTAGCCATATTACTGCGAGGGTCGAGAAAAATACCATTGGAATGGTAATGGCGGCAGCAGCAATTGCTTTAAAGTTTCCGAGGAAAAACATGATAACTATTAATGTGAATATTATAGCATCACGCAGGGCTACCAACATATTGTCGTTCGATAGCTCAATTAAATCTCGTTGTGTGTCAGAAATTTCAAATTTCAGGTTTGGATATTTTGCCTGCATTTTTTTCATTTCTGCACGAGCAGCCTTCGACACTGCCAGTACACTGCCGGTTGGCGAACGCTGAATAGAAAGTGCAATGGCATCTTTCCCGTTTCCAACATATCCGCTGCGGCGTTTCATGTATCCCCAGTTTACATCGGCTACATCCGACAGCCGTACGTTGGGCATAACATTTATTTGTTTCAGCTTTTCAACCTCATCTTTTTCGCCATAAAAAGTGATGGTATAAAAACTGTTTTCGCCCTTAACAAAACCAATGGGCATATCGCGGTTCAGCGTTTGCAGTGCTTTTGCAATTTTGTCGAAATCGATATTGTAGCGTTTTGCTTTAAACGGGTCAACCTCAATGTTAATGGCACTTTGGTAGCCGCCAAAAACTTCAACGTTACCAATTTCAGGATTACTTAAAAGATAAGGTTTTAAAAAACTGTCGGCAATTTTTCGGATATCGCCTAAATTAACATTTCCGTTTTTTGGTGAAATGGAAATAATATCGACCGGCAGCGTAAAATCGCCTGCGGTATAAATTGCCGGGTTTGCGTTTTTCGGCAGTTTTCCTTTGGCAATCGACAGAGCATTTGCCACATCTACAGCGGCAGCATTCAAACTCTTTTTGTAGCCGAATTCGGCTTTTACAATCGAGAAATTGGCCACATTTACCGAACTGATATCGGTTACCAGTCCCAACCGCGAAATCTCTTGCTCAATAGGTTTCGACACTGTATTTGCAGCCACCTGTGCTGTTGCTCCCGGAACGCTTGTAATAACAATTACTTGCGGCGGGTTAGCATCGGGAAACAAGTTTTTAGGCAGAGTCATCAATGCAATTACTCCTATAATAAAGAAGCCTGCAATCAGCGAATAGAGCGTATATGGACGCTTGTAAAAATATTCAAACATAATTTATTCCCCCTTTACTTTTAATGAAATACCGGTCAAAAGTTTTAACAGAATATCTTGTTTTGCAATCACAATTTCTTCTCCTTGCAGGTTGTTGTTACTAATTATAATTCCCTGCTCGCCACTTTCAACAACTTTCACTTCGTGTGCATTTGCTTTGTTCCCTTTCCGAACAAGCACATAACTTTTCCCGTTTCTGTTTATAACTGCATCGAAGGGAAGCAAAATTCCGGTGCCGTTAAAAAGTTCCACATTCACTTCCAGTCTGTCGCCACTTGTCATGTTCGGAATGTCGGCATATGCTTTGTATTCGGCCAATCCATTAAATGTACTGTTTAGCGGTACTGCATCGAATCTGCTATTGTTCACCTCAACACCTTTTACGTCTATATTTGTAGGCACCCTTACCAGAAGGTAGAATCCGTTATCCGATTTTAAATTGGCAATGGGGTGGCCGGGCATGGCCATATCGCCTTTGTTTACCATTGTTTTCGAAATAATTCCTGTAACCGGCGATATAATATTGGCATAACTCATCATGTTGTTGAGCTCGTTTAATTTCTGATTGAGCGCCTCTTTTTTCGCATTCATTTCCGACAACATACTCTCCTCTTTTTGCGACTGTTCTACCGAGGCACCTTCAACTTTTAATAGTTCCAGCGTTCTTTCGTGCGTGGCGGTCATGTTTTTTATGGCCACATTTACAGCATCTAATTGCGACTTAACACTGCTAATATTACTTTGAATTCCGGCGTTGTCGAGTTTTACAATTACTTCGTCTTTTTTTACTTTCGAACCACTTGGCTTTACCGATTCAACTCTTGCCGGAATTTTCGACGATATCATTACATCTTTATCGTTTTGTACAATGGCAAGGCAGGGGAGGGTGAGTTGTACACTGTCGGACTTAACTTTTTGTGTTGAAACAACAACATCGTAAGTTTTTGCTAAAGGTGCAGCAGCATCTCTATTTTTTGCTTTCTTTAATACCAATGCGCCTCCAATTACTAACACAACAACAACTAGCGTTGTGATAATTGTTTTTTTACCTGTTTTTTTCATTACCGTATATTT
>JALUZN010000153.1 GCA_027011835.1 Draconibacterium sp.
AATAAAAAGTTGGATTATAAAGTTGAAAAACAATTTTATTTCAAATTATTGTTTAACCTCTCCCAAATATTTAACGGATATAGTACATTAGAAAATCAGCAGACTCGAAATAGAGAAAATAGCCACCATCGGGATGTTGCAAAAATGCCGGGTTGTTTACTCCATTACTTGCTTTGTAATTCCAGTAATCGGGGTTGGCAGGCGGTGTTAATATTTTCCCATTATCGCCAACCTTTTCCCAGGGGCCATACAAACTCCTTGAAACTGCCAAACAGATATACTGATTCGATGGATGCTTCTCAATCCCGGTGTTAACAATGTAAAACAAAGCATATAAACTATCTACTTTATGAATGGTTGGATTATGTGGGGCATAAATATTTTTGTTTTTTACTTTATGAATTGCAGGATTGGAAGGTGCTTTTCTTCCTTTAACTTTATCGATGTCTCCTTTCAAAACCACATCGGAAAAGACAAAAGGTACTTCGGGTCATTCTCCCACGTAATGTGCAATTTCGCTATGAGTGCGCCATCCCGGGTCAACTTTTAGTTCACATGGCCAACGTGCTACAAAAAGATGGACCTTTCCGTCTTCACCCATTATTGGTGATGTTCCCCAAATCGTGTAACCGGGCTCTTCAACGGCTATACCAACGTATTCCCATTGGTCAGCAAAACTCTGGCTTTTTTCCTTTTTTAATGATTGAGAGACAGCATTTGTTGAGAAAATGAAACCAAATACCAATATCATTACCGATACTTTCATGTGTTTAAAATTTAGAATCAAGAACCAAGAACCAAGAGCCAAGAGCCAAGACACAAGACAAGAAATTAGTGCTTCAACTTAATCATGCTCTTGTGTGTGAAATCTCTTATCATGAATGTTTCATCATTTTAAAGAATTTATCTACTTAACTATTTAAAACTCTGCAACTACCGGATAATGGTCGGAAAGAAACCAATTTTCCTCACCATTACAAACTTTTGCGCCAATACATTTCTTTGCTAAATCAGGCGATGCCAGAATATAATCGATACGTTCAAGCCGCGACACCAGTTGTTCGGTAGTTTCATGATTTATTGGCCCTAACACTCTTCCCGGAAATGAACCTCTTTGCGAAATACCTTTTGTATAAAACTGGCAAACATCAACAAGAGGAAACGCGAGGAGTGAAGACATTGCCTCAAAGTCAATCAGGTATCGCTCGCCCTTTACATAGTCTTTCTTTCGAGTAAAAAGATATCCATCCGTATCGTACAAATCGGCATCGATTGGAGAGTAAGCATTAAAATCGCCCAACATTATGTAGTTAGGATTTGTTTGCCTTACTACTTTTAACCTTTCTAAAACATTTTCTATCTCTTCGCGGTATTTAAAGTTTAATGGCCAAAAATGAATGGCAAATATATCAACTCCGGCAATTTTACAATGAAGTGCTCCGTGATGCATGCCCTCGAGAATCTTTTCCTTCAACTCAATCGGATATTTCGAGGTTAAACCAACGGGATAACCTGATGTCTTTAATAACACCGAATAGTTATGCCCCCAACCTTTAGCATCTTCTTTTAGCTTTTCAGGGGTATAGTTACACAGTTCCTGAAGTGCAACAATATCAGGCTTCTGCTCATTCAACCAATTAATTACTTTCGTTCTTCTGTCATTATCTTTGCCCCAGTCGTAACCATTCCATATATTGTATGTAATTACTTTCAGGGTTCTTTCTTGTGCAAAGGTGCCATTCGCTAGCAACATGAATAGCAGTGCTATTGATACAATTTTGTACATATTTTTAGTCTTTTATATTAAACATAGAAAAGTTCAGAATTTGTGGTTCACCTTTCGATTCCAAAATATTTAACCGAACTGCTGAAACCTCCATTTCATCAAAACGGTGTATAAATTTATGGCCAATACACGAACCTTCAAAAATAGTTTTCCAACCTTTTTTCGTTTTTCCTTCAATAATAAATCTACGTACCCGCTCGCCTTTAGAAATATCTTCCATTAAAACAAGCTGATTAACTTTTTGCTTTTTAGGAAGTTTCAGGTTTAACTTTTCCCCTTTCCCCGAAGTAACAGCAATCGGGTTTAAAAACCTCCGGTTAATTTCATCGCCAAATTCTTTCAGGCGTTTCACATCGGGTTCGGGCAATAATCCATTTGCATCAGGGGTAAGTCCTAAAATAAGAGAGCTGTTATGTCCAACCGATTTGTAATACATATTCATCAGGTTTTCCAGTGGATAAATATGTACTTCATCACCGGGTTCCCAAAACCATTCGTGGCGACCGTTGTAACCGCGCAAAGGGGCATCGCTCATAGCCGGCATGTAATATTTCCCATCAGGTTTGCCTTCTTTCAATAGCTGAAAATTGTTTTTATAAATTTCGGCCTGATTGGTTGAGTGCGAATAAGGAATCGGGTAAGTTCCCCAGCAGGGATAAGGTACGGTACCACTTTCGCTGCCTCCCCATCGAATATCGGCACGTTGCGTGTTGTGGTAGAAGATACAATTTGATTGGTGTTTTTCAAAAACAGTCAAAACATCGGGGCCACCCTGCTCGGGGCCATGCGCGCCCCCATCGAACCAAACAATTGCCAAATCTCCATAACGCGACACCAATTCCTCGACCATTCCTTCGCAAATATGGTTGTACTGTTTTTGTCTGTTCCTCGCAAATTCATTGTTTCCATTTACCTTAAAATCATAAACACCATAAAACGAGTTCCAGCGAATACCAATATAAATGCCCGGTCTTACACCATACTTCCGACACGATTTTACAAAATCATTTACAATATCGCCTTTACCGTCGCGCCATTTTACCGCTTTTAAACAATATGGGTTTACATCGCTTTGGTAAAGGGCAAACCCCGTTTCGTGTGTAGCTGTAAGAATGGCTATTTTACATCCGGCATCTTTTGCCGATTTTATCCACTGGTCGGTATCCAGGTTTTTGGGATTAAAAATATTAACGTCCTCAATTGGCGTAATCCTGTTTACGCTTTGGATATATCTTTTCCCATCAAATACGTGAAGGTCGTAATGAAAAACAGCTACGAGTTCGGCATTTTGCCAGTCTAACTGAGCTTGGGTTGGAATGGGTATCTTTGCCGAAGTTTGTGCATTTACAAAGTGAATCCCCTGCACCAATACAAATAATAC
>JALUZN010000154.1 GCA_027011835.1 Draconibacterium sp.
TATAAGCCCTGAAATTCGAAAGAAATTTAGCCCTATAATGGATGATATTAATGATGGTAAAGTTAATACTGATTCACTCGTAATTGAATACCTAGAAAAAAATATTTCTAACAATTTGTTGACCCAATTACTTATATCTCATTACTATACTTCTCAATTTAAAGGAAACATTGTAAAAGGGTATGAAAATAATCAAGACTTAATTACTACAAACATAAAATTACCTATAATAAAAGAAAACTTGAATAATTATTATGAAGAAACATTAGCATTTATCAACAAACCTAACATATACACAAATGAAGTTCTTCTTAAAATGAAAGGTACGCCTATAGAAGAAACATTCTCTAAAATTCTTTCAAAAAACAAAGGGAAAGTGATTTATATAGATGTTTGGGCAACTTGGTGTTCTCCTTGTATCCAAGCAATGCCAGATTCAAAAAAACTAATGGAAAAACTTAAAGATAAGAATGTTTCATTTGTTTACATATGTATTGAATCAAAAGAAGATTTGTGGAAAAGATTAGTTTCTGACTTTAATTTAGGCGGTGGACAACACTATTTAATGGATAAAAATCAAAGTAAGTTTTTTAGAAAAACTATGGATGTTCAAGGAATACCACAATATTTTATAATTGACAAACTTGGTAATATTGTAGAAAGAGGTAAAGATATACATCCTGGAAATAAAATTACAGAAGAAAAAATATTGACAAGGTTAAAATAATTACGTGTTACAACAAAAAATATAGTGCATTTGGCGGATACTACTAATAATGAGGGTGATAGCAATAAATAAACCTAGTAGTAAATTGAAAATTTGAAGGGTTAAAATGCCAAACGCACCATATTTAAACCGATAAGTGGACTAACTTGTTATTCTTTAGAGGAAGATTTTTTTGAAGCTTTTTCAATCATATAGTAATGAAAATATTCAATGATTGCTGAACGAACCTGATATTCGGTGGATGTGTATGGCAGAACGTCTTGCCCGTTAAACCAAATCATAAACGAATCGGCCTGCATTTCGTTTAAGCCGGTAAGCATCATCACTTTTTTCTTATTATAATTTTTCGAGTGCATCTCCCAGTTTTTCTCTAACGCCTGAGCTTCGCGAACTTTGCGTTTGCGCTTCTCTTTTTTGCTGAGGTAGTATTGCCAATACGAAATAGGATTTATAAAAGCGGCGATAATTGGCGGTGCCTCATTAAAAGCATCTCCGCGTAATTCGGGAGCTACATCAATGGTTTTGCCGCTGCCAATTCCCATATCAACCTTTTGTTTTTCTCCGGTAACTTTTACCTCGCCAATACCATAGTTTTTAGGATTCAGTTTAATTACAAGTACATTGTATCCGTTGTAATTCCGGGGAATTTTTACGGTTGTGTTTTCGAAGCCCACCGATGTAATTACAAGGCTATCAACATTTAACATCTCCAACGAAAAATAGCCATCGCCATTTGAGATGGTTCCACCGTGTGTACGGTTGTTTATAATGTTTGCATACGGAACAGCAGAGCTGTCGGCAGTATTAATAATCCGGGCTTTTAGGGTAATCAGCATCGGGTCAATATCTTCCGAATCGTCCTGTGCAAACGCCGAAAATGCACATAAAACAAAATATAAAATGAATATGTATTTCGTCAATTTCATTAGCGAACATAACAGATTGCTAAAATATGTAAAAGTTTTATTTTGATGAGAATATAACACAATTTAACTAAGTGTTTAACAAGAATTAAGGGGTTATAATCGGGTTTTATTATCATTCCCACGGAAGTGGGAATCTCACCGCAAATTGCAAAAGATTCCCACTTCCGTGGGAATGACAACAAGACAACTACACCAATCCTTTCCCTTATTTCATTGAAGCAATGCGCTCTTCCAAAACTTTAATTTTGGCTTCGGCATCGGCTTGTTTTGCTTTCTCTTTGGCAACTACTGCTTCGGGGGCATTGTTTACAAACCGTTCGTTGCTAAGTTTTTTCTGAACCGAGATTAAAAATCCTTTGGTGTATTTTAACTCTTCGTTTAACTTTTTCAGCTCCTCTTCCACATCGATAAAACCATCGAGCGGAATGTAGAAATTGGTCGACTTAACACGGAACGAAGCGGCACCTTTTACCTCCTCGTTTACCAATGTTAATTTCGAAATATTTCCCAACTTAATAATTACGCTGTTAAACGTTTCATCGAAACCTTTGTCGCCTTTTTGCACCGATAATTCAATTGCATCTTTAAATGCAATGTTTTTCTCTTTCCTTATTTTTCGAACTCCCGACACAGCCTCTTTTACATCATCGAAAGTGGCCAGCAGTTCGCTGTCGTATTTTTTAACTTTCGGAATCTGGCTAATCATAATACTTTCGCCCTCTTCTCTTTCCGATAAGAGTTGCCAAATTTCTTCGGTAATAAATGGCATAAACGGGTGCATCAATCGTAAAACCTGGTCGAACAAATCAACAACATCGGCGTATGTTTTTGCATCGATTGGTTTTTGGTAGGGTGGTTTTACCATCTCGAGCAACCAGCCCGAAAACTCGTCGCGAACAGTGGTATAAACGGTCATCAGCGCTTCCGATATTTTAAAGTTTGCAAATTGCGAATCGAGTGTTTCTACCACTTCACCCAGTTTATTTCTAAACCATTCAATGGCTTGTTTCGAATGTTCGGGTTGTTCAATTTCGGAAGAAACCTCCCAGTTTTTAACCAGTCGGAAAGCGTTCCATATTTTTGTCGAGAATCCGGCTCCCTGCTGCGGCAGTCCTTCGTCGAATAATAAATCGCCTCCGGCAGGCGAGCAGAGCAACATTCCCACGCGTACTCCGTCGGCACCGTATTTTTCAATTAAATCGAGCGGGTCGGGCGAATTTCCCAACGACTTCGACATTTTGCGGCGCTGCTCGTCGCGAACCATTCCGGTAAAATATACATTTTTAAAGGGCAGTTCGTTACGAAACTCGTACCCTGCAATAATCATTCGTGCCACCCAAAAGAAAATAATATCGGGGGCAGTTACCAAATCCGACGATGGGTAATAGTAGTTTACTTCTCTGTTTTCGGGGTCACGTATTCCGTCGAAAACCGAAATGGGCCACAGCCAACTCGAAAACCAGGTGTCGAGTGCATCTTCATCCTGAGTTAAATCGTCTGCCGTTAAACTGCTGTTCCCCGTTTTTTCTTTTGCCAGTTCCAGCGCCTGCTCTGCTGTTTCGGCTGCAACAAAAGTCCCATCGGGGAGGTAGTAAACCGGAATCTGGTGTCCCCACCACAACTGGCGACTAATGCACCAGTCTTTAATGTTGCCCATCCAGTGTTTGTAGGTGTTTTTAAACTTTGCCGGATGAAACTGAATGTTGTCATTCATCACATTCTCCAGCGCCGGTTTTACCAATTCATCCATTTTCAGAAACCACTGTGCCGAAAGTTTTGGTTCAATTACCACGTCGGTACGTTCCGAATAACCTACTTTATTTGTATAGTCTTCAATCTTTTCAAGGTTGCCTGCTGCTTCCAGCTCTTTCACAATCTTTTCGCGAACATCAAAACGGTCTTCACCAACATACATTCCTGCTTTATCGCTCAATGTTCCGTCGTCATTAAAAATATCGATTGATGGCAGGTTGTGTTTCATTCCTATTTCATAATCGTGAATATCGTGTGCAGGAGTAATTTTCAGGCAACCTGTTCCAAACTCCATATCAACATATGCGTCTTCAATAATTGGAATGGAACGGTTAATCAACGGAACCAAAACCCGTTTTCCTTTCAGGTGCGAGAACCGCTCGTCGGCCGGATTTATACAAACCGCCGTATCGCCTAAAATTGTTTCGGGGCGAGTTGTTGCAATGGTGATAAAAGCCCCCTCCGGCTCCCCCGTGGGGGGAGAGACAAGAGCGTCCCGGATAGATTGCAAAACCGTATCCATACTTGTTAACACTTCTTCATTTGTAAATCGAATAACTTTATAACCAAGTTCATTAAGAATGTTGGTTTTAAGTTTATCCAATTCTTCTATTTCAGGATTATTATGGTATCCACCATCAACTTCTATTACTAGTTTTTTTGAAAGACAGACAAAATCTACAATGATATTATTAATAATGTGTTGCCTTCTAAATTTATCACCCAGATTATTTGCACGCACCATTTCCCACAATGCACTTTCTGCTTCGGTAGAAAAACGGCGTAATCTTTTTGCATTCTTTTTTAACAGTTCATATTCCGATTTACGGGCAGTCTTGTAACTGGGATTCTTTTCTCCCCCCTCGGGGGGATTAAGGGGGGCTAATCTATATTTCAGATAATAAAGTTTCGATTTTATCTCTTTATGAATTACCTCTTCGTCGGACAGGGCTGTTTTTGCCGATGGATCCCAATTTACCATACGAACACCGCGGTAAACCAGTCCTTTATTAAACAGGTCGACAAAAACTTTAATAACCGACTCGCTACGTACCTCATCCATTGTAAACGCGGTACGTTCCCAGTCGCACGAAGCACCCAGTTTTTTAAGCTGCTCGAGAATAATCCCTCCGTGTTTATGTGTCCAGTCCCACGCGTGTTCCAAAAACTCTTTACGCGAAAGGTCGTATTTGTCAACACCTTCGGCATTCAATTTATTTACCACTTTTGCTTCGGTTGCAATCGACGCATGGTCGGTTCCAGGCACCCAACATGCATTTTTTCCTGTCATTCGGGCACGGCGCACCAAAATATCTTGAATGGTATTGTTTAGCATATGCCCCATGTGCAGCACACCCGTAACATTTGGTGGCGGTATTACAACGGTGTACGGTTCGCGCTCATCGGGCTCCGAATGAAAATAGTTGTTATCCATCCAGTATTTATACCACTTTTCTTCAACCTCTGCCGGGTTATATTTGCTTGCAATCTCCATAATTCAATTTCAAAATTTTTGAGGTGCAAATGTACAAGGAAAAGTTCAGAGTTTAAAGTTCAAAGTTTAAAGTTCAGGGTTTTATGATTAAAGTTTAAAATTCAACGGCTGATGTTGACAGACAATTCGAAATTTTGTGTATAGCATGTTTGCTAGAACCTTAACCCAAATCAGGAGAATTCGAATGTTTATAGAGATAAATTGCATCGATTTGTACAACTCCTGCCGGAATTGCGTTTTAACGGACATCGGGGTTGAATATAACGTTAAAAAGCAGATATTGCTTCAAACATTATTCTCCGGAAAACTATTTAGAATTTTTTATAGCTCAACAATTCTAAGATTTCTAAAATGAATTTCGGCGCCTTCCGATTCGAGGCAGATATATCCTTTTTTTTGTGATGATTTACTGATACCGTTTACAAATTTCCCATTTACCGAAAGTTTAATGGTTCCTTCAACACAAACCACGTCGTAAACATTCCACTCGCCTTTTCCTTTGCAGCGGTTTTCTACCGATTTACTTCGTTTTCCACGCGGATTATCAGGTACAAGAGTTACTCCATCGACACCAAAAAGCTCGCCGTGTACATACGCAATTGGCGGTTTTACACCATCTTTAATATGTTGATTCACCCAGTCGAGTTCGAGCATTTGGACTTCGACTCCGCTGGGGTAACCAGCGTCGTTTGGTTCGGCACTACTCCACACAAAAGTACCCGAATTACCGCCGGCCTCCATATGTTTCCATTCGATGTGCATTATAAAATTCTCGTACTCTTTCTCGGAACGGATAACACCAATAGGATGACCCGAGCAAATTAACTCGTTGCCCTTCATCTTCCAGGTTTCTTCATCGGTATTTACCTGAATCCATTTAATCGGTTTTGCTTTTACTTTTTTCCCCGGAATTATTTTGTAATAGTCTGTTTCGATGCCAAATTTACAAACTGTTTGCTGGCTGTAACCCTGACCAATAAAAAAGAGAGAAAATAAAACGATTAATAAAAACCTGCTGCTGCTTTTCATTATATGGCTTGTTAAGTATATTTTTAAAGAGGCTTATTTTTGACCCCAACAACCGGAGGAACTTCCGGGATTCCGGGAACAGGACCAAATGCATATTTCTTTGGCCCCAGATATAAATCGGAGTTCATAACCTCTTCCCAAGTAACGTCTTTTCCGGTGTATGCCGACATTCTCCCCATAATTGAGGTAAGAACAGAATTTACCTGATTTACAGCATCGCTGTATGGTTTTCCGGTGCGGATTGCAGTAACCAAATTAATGTGCTCCTGAACGTATGGATTTATTACTTTCCATTTCGAATTTTTATCGTCCTCTTTCGGATACGGATATTTCCAGATTTCATTCCCATCGAGGTCGAATAGTTTACCGGCAGCATCGGCATATCCTTTTGTACCCATTATTTGCTGCACTTTACGGTTGGTACAACCATTAATCTGACGGGCTGAACAATTTGTGCGAACCCCGTTGTCGTAAACATATTCAATACTGAAAAAGTCGTATTGGTCGCCGGTTATTCGCCGTTGCCTGCCGCCCCAACCAATTGCTTTTACTGGATTTTTGCCCATGTGCCAACTCATCACATCAATTTCGTGAATAAACTGCTCGGTAATATGGTCTCCCGACAGCCATGTAAAATTTATCCAGTCGCGCAACATGTATTCCATATCGGTCCATTGTGGTTTCCTTAACCGGTACCATGACGCACCGCCATTACGAATAATGTTTGCTCCTACCACTTCACCGATTTCGCCATTTGCCACGCGGCGCTGTGTCTCCATATAATCTTTTTGAACCCGGCGAATAGTTCCACTCACCATACTCAGCCCAATTGCCTCGGCTTTTTTTGCCGATGCCAAAACAGAGCGGGCACCAACCGGGTCGACAGCAACCGGTTTTTCCATAAATATATGTTTGCGGGCATTTACCGCTGCTTCAACATGTTCGGGTCTGAAATGTGGTGGAGTAGTGAGAATAACTACATCGACACCCGAATCGATAACTTTTTGATAGCTGTCGAACCCAATAAAACATTTTTCGTCGGCAATTTCAATATTTCGTTCGCTTTTAAGTTTCTTCCGGCAAGCATCAATTTTATCCTCAAAAACATCGCCCAACGCCACAATTTCGAGATTTGGACCTGCATCGACAAAATTAACGGCAGCACCCGTTCCACGACCACCACAACCAATTAATCCTGCTTTTAATACTTTCCCGTCGGGTGCACGGTCGAGCATTTTTGGTAATTGTTTCTCCTCTTTTTTTGCCTCTCCTGTTGCACAAGCCGATAAAATACCTGCAATTCCAATTGTACCTATTGTAGTTTTAGAAATAAAACTCCGTCGGTTTAAATCTCTCTTTTCCATTATATAAAATTTGATAAATGCTTTGTTTTAAAAGACTACAAATGTAATCATTTATTTAAAAAAGTAATTTAGAATATTACCTGTTTTAGTTTTGAATAATTGTAAGCGAAAAAGCTTTATTATATTTGCTCCCAGCCACTTCTGTAATTGTGTCTAATCCACTCTTCTACCATTTCAAGAGCATTCATTGTTTCGTATTTTTTATTGAATTTCGGGTCACCATCGATTATCTTAAAATCGTTTTGCGATAAAACCCGAATTGTATCGTTATATCCAATATTTGTAAAACGCATATTTGCCCCGTCCCATAAAAGTTTTCGCTGTAAACTTTGTAATCTTACGGCAAGATTTCCCATAACAACCATTTCGTTTAACGGAGCCGCATAATTAAAATTCGACGATGCTTCAACTCGTGCCTCTTTACTCTCTTTGCAAGCTCTTATCCAATCTTGTTCGTGGCCACCTTCCATTGCGTTCGATATACGTCTGATTAATTTTTGCGGCTGTTTAAAAGTTTCCATTTTTGCAGTGGGTAGCAAAGTTGGATTTTGGCCGTATGTTCCGCACATTATTTTCCCTTTTGTTCCGTAAAAAACGCAACCACCGCCATTGTCACCCATCTGCTCACCATCGTTTAATTCGTCGGGGCGGGGAGGCATAAAACCACCATCGTACCAATGAACTGAAACTGGCGGCATCCCAACTTTTGGCAGGTTGTCGCGGCGGGGAAACTCATATTTTACAAATTCGGCATTTGGTGGAGAGTCGTTATTAAAAGGTGTCGAGCTGGCTTGTACCGAAGTTGGATATTTAAGTTTTAATGCTTTAAAAACCGGGTCGATAATATGATTTCCCATATCGCCCAAAGCGCCTGTACCAAACTCCCACCAACCGCGCCAGTTCCAAGGATGATAAATGGGGTTATAATCGCACCATTTTGCTGTTCCTATAAATAAATCCCAATCTAAAGTTTTGGGTACGCGTTTGCTCTTTTTGGGGCGTGTTAAGCCTTGAGGCCAAATTGGCCGGTTTGTCCAGGTATCAACGTGGGTAATTTCTCCAATTGTGCCTGCCCAAATCCATTCACAAATTAGTCTGATTCCTTCGGCTGAATTTCCCTGATTTCCCATTTGGGTTGCAACTCCATACCGGTTTGCTGTTTCTTGTAGAATGCGCGATTCGTACACCGAGTGAGTAAGAGGTTTTTGTACAAAGGCATGCATTCCCTGCCGCATAGCAAGAACAGCCGGTAGAGCATGCGAATGGTCGGGGGTGGCAATCATTACAGCATCAATATCTTTTTGCTGATCGAACATTTCGCGATAATCTTTGTACTTTTTAGCCAGCGGCCAGCGTTTAAACGAATTTTTCCCGGCGTAATCCCAGTCAACATCGCAGAGTGCTACAATATTTTCGGTTTCCATATTGCGCAGGTTGGTGTAACCTTTCCCACCCACACCAATTCCGGCAATATTTAATTTGTCGCTGGGAGGTTTATGACCAAGACCGGCAACTACTGTCGATGGCAAAATGGTTGCACCTGCTACAGAAGTTGCAGTTGTTGCTATAAATTTTCGTCGCGAAATATTCTTTTTGTTCATACAAAAATGGTTTAAAAAAGTATTTTTTCAGGAATGGCGCAAAATAATTAAAAAATTAGCGCAAACCTAAAAACATAAAAAAAAGGGTGATCAAACGAGCACCCTTTAAATTATTATTGTTTTTATTAAGCTGGCATATCGGGTAAACTCCATGGTTTACGATAAGTATGTTTTACTAATTCGGAAGCAAAATATTTTGCGGCAACCGGTTCGGTCCATGTTTTATGGAAAGTTGGGTGGCCATTGTGAATTGCAAAACCATCTTTAATTACTGTTTTAATTTTCTCGTCGTCAGTTAAGTTTGTGAACTCCATTTTTTCGCCATCCCAATCTAACTCTTTATTAAGCGATTGCAGACGAACAGCAAGAACACCCATAACAACCATTTCGTTAAATGGTCCGGCTTCGCTAAAGTCGGAAGCCGTAGGAACACGGTTTTCGGGACTCTCTTTACAAGCGCGAACCCAATCCATTTCGTGGCCACCGGTTAAATTATTTGCAATTCTCCTTCTGAATTTAGGAGCATCGGGTTTTTTCCCTGATAGCAACCATGGATTTTTTCCGTAGCATCCGCAAGCCAAAGTATCTTTTGTTCCGTGGAAAATTACACCACCACCTCCATCGTTAGGATTTTTTCCATCGGGCCATCCATCAGGAAGGTCGAATTTAATTCCACCGTCGTACCAATGCACATCCACTGCAGGTAAATCGGCGTTCTTTTTCATTCCTTTCCATCTCCGTTTAGGAGTACGCGCCGGGAACGATAATTTTACATTCTGAGCAACCGGAGCACAATCGTTAAGTAACAAAGTCGAATTTGCCTGAGCATGAACGGGTGATCCTAATTCGAGCCCAACAAATACAGGGTGAAGAATATGACACGCCATATCGCCCAGTGCACCTGTTCCGTAATCCCACCAGCCACGCCAATTCCATGGATGATAAATTTCGTTAAACGGACGCATTTTTGCAGGGCCTGTAAATAAGTCCCAGTCTAATGTTTCCGGAACCCAGTCGCCATGTTCAGGAGTATTTAATCCTTGTGGCCAGATGGGGCGGTCGGTAAACGACTCAACTTTTGTTACTTCGCCAATTTCGCCATTTGCCAGCCACTCGGTTGTTAAATTAACACCTTCTCCCGAAGAACCCTGGTTTCCCATTTGAGTTGCAACCTTGTATTTAGCTGCAAGTTTGGTTAACAACCTCGATTCGTAAACGGTATGAGTAAGTGGTTTCTGCAAATAAACGTGTTTGCCCATTGTAATGGCGTGGGCAGCAACTAATGCGTGAGTATGGTCGGCGGTAGCACAAACTACTGCGTCGAACTGTGTACTCATTTCATCGTACATTTTACGCCAGTCTTTGTACCTTTTTGCATTTGGATATCTGTCGAAAGTATGTTTTGCGTATTTCCAGTCCACATCGCAAAGACCAACAATATTTTCCGATTCAAGATGTTTTAAATTAGTGGCTCCCATGCCTCCAACACCAACACCAACAATGTTGAGTTTATCACTCGGGGCTTTATGCCCCAATCCTGCAACAGCATGGCTCGGAACAATTGTTATTCCGGCTGCTACTGCTGCCGTTGTACCAAGAAAAGCCCGCCTCGATACCGGCTTTTTATTCAATTTTTCTGTCATAATAATTATATTTTTTATTGGATAAGTATTAAACTGATTTCCTATTTCAAAAAAAACGTTTAAATATAGCGATATAAAAGTTAGGGTCAAAAAAAGTTTTTGTATTTAAAACAATAATTAATTCAAATCGCTCTTCTCTCCTGCAAGCATATATTATTTAATATGATTATCCGTATTTATACCCAAACTCGTTTTTATAACTCACGCATGCCACTAAAAGCCGGTTGAACAATGCTTCTCCGTGATATCTTCGATTAAATTTATA
>JALUZN010000155.1 GCA_027011835.1 Draconibacterium sp.
GTCGGAATGAACGTTGTAGTTTTTATAGTCGTGTGTAGTAAAAAGATAAATCAGCTCTTTTTCAACTTCCGACTCCCAAATGTATGTTTTTTGCAATTTTGCCGAAAAATCTTTCAATCCAATCTCCTCGAATGCTTCACGTTGCAACGACACATTCAATGTTTCGCCGGCCGAAATATGACCGCCAACGGCAGTATCCCATTTCCCGGGTTGAATAAGTTTCGACTCGGGACGTTTTTGCAACAACACCGCTTTATTCCGGTGAATAACATGAAGGTGTACAACAGGATGCAATAACTTGCTTCCGTTATGAACCTGACTGCGGGGAGCTTGTCCGGTTACCCTTCCCGTTTCGTCGACCAATGGAACCCACTCTTCGTTGGCAAATGCTTTCTGTTTTTGTTTCTGCCTTACCAGTTCAATTAGAAAATAGAGGCCAAACAGAATGTAAAAAAGACCACCGCTAATAAAAGCCCAGGCTTCTTTACTCATATAAAAAGTAGCATAAAAAACCAAAATGGTATGGACGGTAAAAATATAGAACAGATATTTGAGGCTTTTGCGCATTTGCACCATTTGGGCATCGTTAAACTCAATATCTTTCATATATCGCTGCCCCATCAATCCAATTATATTAATCTTCGAAAAGGCAGAAATAGCGAGAACTGCGACCAATATCAACTCAATTAACCCCGGTTTCAGCTTAAAGAAAATATCGTTGTTAAGAAGGATTGATACGACTCCTAAAACAACAAGCAACAGTGTATCGAACAGAATAAATTTATCGAATCGTTTCTCTTTAAATCCCACATACAACAGCTCGGCAACTCCCACCGCAATAGCAACAAACAGCCCGATTTTAGTCCCCCATATTTCGTCGGCTGCAATAAAAACAAAAAGAGGAATAAAGCCGGGCAGTAGTTTTTTCAGAAGCTGCGCTCTGTTCATTTGTTTATGTTTCTGATGTTATAAAAAACAATTATTCTTCATCGGGTTTTTTAAAAGGATAAACTTTATAAACTTCTACCTCCATTAAAAGTGTTGTAAATCCGGGAATTGAACCTTTCCCGTTCTGTCCATAAGCAACTTCCGACGGGAGCACCAAATGGGCCTTCGTATTCAATTGCATATACTGGGCAGCCTCTTCAAGCCCTTTAACAACTTCACTCCTGCCAACAGTAAATTCGAGAGGTTCAAAACGGTGGCCAACTGTATAACCTTCGCTTTCGTCGACTAAAACACTATCGAGGGTCCAGGTTGCATAAAACACCTGTACTCTATCGCCCGGAAGAATGGAGTCTCCCTCTCCTTTTATTTCTTCAATATAGTAAAGCCCCGACGCTTTCGGCACCAAATCGGGATAGTGAATGCCGATGAATTCATCGAGTTTTTTCAACTCGTTCTCTCTCATCTTTTCCAAGCTATTGTCTTTGGGGCATCCCCAAATAACAACTGCCATTATAACAACTAATACTCCTGCAAAAAATTTCTTCATCTGTTCTCTTGATTTATATTTTCATTACCTACAAAGGTTTTATATTTATCGTTTTCGCCACAAAAACTAACGTTTTATACGGAGGTATAGTACCCGAGCCTGTGCTTCCGTATGCTAATTTTGATGGCACAATAAATTGAATCTTTGCATTTTTATTCATTAATTTCATTCCTTCGTTCCATCCTTGAATCATATCCGCTTCGCCCAAAACAAATTCAACAGTTCCATTTTTAACGAACTTATCCGAGGCATCGAACAGAGTTCCGTCGATAAAATAACCAGCATAACCAACTTCCAGTGTATCTCCGGTTTTCGGAAACTCGCCTTCCCCCTCTTCAATTCGAATAAAATAAACACCCAAATCGGTTGTATCGATATCTTTACCGTTTTGTTCCAACCCATTTAAATATCTTTCCAAATCAATTTGTTCACTTTCGGCTGTGGCAATTGGTTCGCTATCAATTTTTAAGCACGACGAAACGAACGTAATTAAAAGTACAG
Source organism: Draconibacterium sp. (assembly GCA_027011835.1). Taxonomy (GTDB): domain Bacteria; phylum Bacteroidota; class Bacteroidia; order Bacteroidales; family Prolixibacteraceae; genus Draconibacterium. The sequence goes on from JALUZN010000155.1 coordinate 1,997, forward strand.
CAACAAAATAGATTATTTTCTTCATTCGTATTAATTTAAATTTCTGTCTCGTCTAACAGACGTTTATACTCGGGAAGAAGTTGCGTAAACTTTTCAAAAGCAGCATCGAGCGAAAGGTCTGTTTCGCCACCCGAAGCATTTAAATGGCCACCACCATTAAAATGTGCTTTTGCAAATTGGTTGGTTGGGAAATTACCTTTCGACCTGAATGAGGCCTTTACAAATTTCTCTTTTTCGATTAACAGCACACTAAAAACAATATTTTTAATTGAAAGCGGATAATTTACAAAACCCTCTGTATCGCCGGGTTGAAAATCGAACTGTTTCAACTCCTCTTTCGAAATGGTAATTATCGCCGAACGATATTGGGGGTAAACAACCATTTTTTCGTTTAAACAGTACCCTAGCAGTTTCATCCGGTTAACCGAAAAATTATGATACACACCCGATTGAATTCGTTCGGTATCGATTCCAAACTTCATCAAATCCGAAACCACTTTAAATGTATTCGGGCGCGAAGTGTTATGATTAAAAGCTCCGGTATCGGTTAAAATTCCGGTATATAAAGCTTCGGCAGCATTTTTATTAATCTGTTTTTCGAACCCAATTTTGTGTACCACATCAAAAATCAGTTCTGCTGTGGAACTGTATTCAGGCTCAGAAATCATAAAAGTGCAAAAGTTTTTCGGGTACGGGTGGTGGTCAATCAAAATTTTTGTTTTGTTGAATTTTGCCACTCTTTTTTCTAATTTCCCGGCTCTTCCAACTTCATTAAAATCGACACAAATTAAAAGGTCGGCCTCATTAAACAGTGCTTTACCACTCTTTTTGTCGTTATCGTATTTTACAATGTTCAGCTCGGAGCCAAACCATTTTAAAAATTCAGGATAATCGTTTGGAGTAACAATATTTACGGTGTGTCCGAAATTCGAAAGTATTTCGCCCAACCCAATTGCAGAGCCAATCGCATCGCCATCCGGACTTTCGTGCGGAACAATTACAATCTTCTGTTTTCTTTCGGAAAGAACTTGCTTAACCGATGTAATAGTCTCTATTTCAGTGTTTTTAAAAACCATAAAAATTTGAATTGACAAATATAAGAAATCTCTAGCGGGTGCAGCGCGAAAGTATTCCAAATTTTTATAATATTGTGCAATTATAACA
>JALUZN010000156.1 GCA_027011835.1 Draconibacterium sp.
GTTATCTTTCGAAACCTTTTACAGCAATTGAGCTGGCTAATAAAGTAAAAGAATTTATTAAGGCTTAAATTAAAAAATGGAGATTGATTTAGATATAAGAGACGGGGCGATTTCGGATAACGAACGAGAGCAGGACAAAAAATTGCGACCACTTCGGTTTAACGATTTTGCAGGGCAAAAAAAGATTGTTGAAAATCTGGAAATATTTGTACAGGCCGCAAAATTGCGCGACGAATCGCTCGACCACGTTTTATTACACGGGCCTCCGGGATTGGGAAAAACCACTCTGTCGAATATTATTGCCAACGAACTGGGTGTGGGTATAAAAATAACTTCGGGGCCGGTGTTGGATAAACCGGGCGATTTGGCAGGTTTACTTACAAATCTCGAAGAAAACGATGTGCTGTTTATCGACGAAATTCATCGTCTATCGCCAATAGTTGAAGAGTATTTATACTCGGCAATGGAAGATTTCAGAATTGATATTATGATTGATAAAGGGCCGAGCGCTCGCTCGGTTCAGTTAGAACTAAACCGCTTTACATTAATTGGTGCAACAACTCGGTCGGGATTATTAACGTCTCCTCTGCGAGCCAGATTTGGCATTAATTCGCATTTAGAGTATTACGATGCCGAAATACTTACAGGCATTGTAAAACGCTCGGCAAGCATACTTAAAATTGATATTACAGACGATGCTGCTACCGAAATAGCTTTCCGTAGCCGGGGAACTCCGCGAATTGTAAATTCGTTGTTACGCCGCGTACGCGATTTTGCCCAGGTAAAAGGCAACGGAAGCATTGATATGAAAATTACCAAACACACACTGGCGGCACTAAATATTGATAAATACGGTTTAGACGAAATGGACAACCGCATTTTAAGCTGTATTATCGATAAATTTAAGGGCGGTCCGGTGGGTATTTCTACCATTGCCACCGCAGTTGGCGAAGATAGCGGAACCATTGAAGAGGTGTATGAACCGTTTTTAATTAAAGAAGGTTTTATTAAACGCACTCCCCGTGGACGCGAAGTAACCGAACTCGCCTATTCACATCTTGGAAAAACAAAAACAGGAGATATTCCATTGTTGTTTTAACCAGTTACGTTATATTTTTTTTATAATGGCAACCCACCCTCCACCGGGAGCCATTTTTACATTTATTTTCGATTCAGAGTTAACCTGTAATTTTTCCTGCGCAAAATCGGCAGCGTGTTTGTCGGCATTTATGCCATCTTTCCAAACTTGCATTGTATAATTTCCCGAATCTAAAAAGTCGAGATTGAGTTCAAGTGTACGAGGATTCCAGTCGGTCATTGCGCCAATATACCAGGTGTTTCCCGAGCGGCGTGCAATGGCAACATAGTCGCTAACTTTGGCTGCCAGTACTTGTGTGTCGTCCCACACCGAAGGAACTGCCGAGAGGAACTCCATACATTCCGGTTCGCGGTAGTAATTCGACGGGTTATCGGCAAGCATCTGCAGCGGACTTTCGTAAACAACATACATTCCCAGTTGGTGGCAGCGGGTTCCGGGGCTCATAGGTTCGGTGAATACAATCCTAAAATTCTTTTTTGTGGCATTTATCATCGCACCGGGGGTAAAGTCCATTGGTCCGGCAACCATTCTGATAAACGGGATGGTTACGTTGTGTTCCGGGTCGGGCATATCCGACCACTTCGCATTTTCGAGTCCTTTTACACCCTCAAACGAAATTACATTTGGGTAAGCACGGTTTAGCCCCGACGGTTTGTATGCCCCATGAAAATCGACCAATAATTCGCGCTTGGCACATTCGGCAGCAATTTTTTCGTAAAAGTTTACCATCCACTGGTCATCGCGCTGCATAAAATCCATCTTAATTCCTTTTACTCCCCACTTTTTAAACTGGTCGAGCGATTCGGTAAGTTTATCGTCAACAGCTTTCCATACTACCCAAAGAATAATATCAACATTTTTTGATTTTCCGTAGTCAACCAACTCCTGTATATCAATATCTTTTTCTTCTTTCATAATGTCTTCGAGAACGTACCAGCCTTCGTCGAGGATAATATATTCCAGTCCGTATTTCGAAGCAAAATCGATATAATATTTGTATGTATTGTTATTTATGCCGGCTTCGAAATCAACACCATAAATGTTGTTGGCATTCCACCAGTCCCACGCCACTTTCCCGGGTTTAATCCAGTCGGTATTTTTAATTTTCTGGTCGGGCCCAAGTTTATAAATTAACTCCGATTGTATTAAATCGGCATCGTTTTCCGAAATTAACATTGCTCTCCACGGGAAGTTTCGGGGGCCATTGCATTCGGCAATATAATCGGCATATTTCGTCGGTTTTACTCTGCGGTCGTTTAGTTGTTTGGTTTCTAAAACCACACCCGGATATTTGCCAACCAAAGCATATTTGTTTTCGGTTGAACCTTTTAAATACATTCCCGGATAGTCCATTAAATCCGATTCGGAAATATAAGTTTTAATGTTATTTCCGCAATCGATTAACATTCCGGTCGAACCAAAACGATTGGCCGTTATGGCTGAAAGTTTTTCGTTTAAATATTCACGTTCCTGATGGGTAAACATCGATTCCTCTTCGGGGAACCAAATTTTATGGTCGGTTGGAAAAACAAAAGTAGCTTGCTCGCTTACAACATTATATTTTCCTTTTTTTTCTGAAACCCACCGATAAGCGGCACCTTCATCGTAGGCTCTGAATTGTAACAGATATCCTTTAAACGAAAGAGTAAGTTGGTTGTAGTCGTTTTCAATTTTCGAATATTTGCGTTGTACTACCGGAATAATGTCTTCGGAAACCGAGATGGTTTTTGCCTTTTTAACTTTTGCCTTTTTGCCCCAAATTATTCCATCGCTAATTTTTAACGAAATAGTTGAAGGGGCAATAATTTTATTTCCATTTAAAGAAACAGAATAGTTAATTGTTTCGTTAACAGAAACTTTTATCTGAATTTTACCCGAAGGCGATTTAACGGTGTACTCTTTTGCATTCAAACTAAAAATGATGAAAACAAAGAGAAGAAGGGATGTAATTTTTTTCATTTTGGCTTTATTTAAATTTTGTTACAAAATAAAAATAAATGATTATCCGTATTTATACCCAAACTCGTTTTTATAACTCACGCATGCCACTAAAAGCCGGT
>JALUZN010000157.1 GCA_027011835.1 Draconibacterium sp.
TTCTACTTCTTCCGAAGTTAAAGCCTCCTCTTTATCTTTTTTCTTCTCCTTTACTTTTGGAACGGTAAACAGGTTCATACTAAACGAAGGAACACCTAAATGATAGTACGCCCAAAGTTCAAACGACCCGTCTTTTGCCGGTTTTGGATCGAGTGTTTCGGTATTGAAATTTCTTTCTTCGAGGTACTTTTTATATTCATCGGCATACGATTTGTAAAATTTCAAATCGTTTTCTGCCGGATTAACTGCTGCCCCCAATCGTAAATAGCTGGCTACCAATGCCGGAGTTACTTCCATCCCGGCAGGATCCATTTTTTTCATCATCTCAATTACTTCATCCATTGTGTATTTTTTCGACGGGTTGGCACCCAAACGCGATGCGTAACGCGATGGTATTTTAATACTATTCATATTGGCACCTCCTTTTCGGCCACCTTTGGGAGGCACCGAGCAAAATCCGGAATTGCCCAGCGTATAAACCATTACAATTTCGGGACGGTCGTAAATAAAACGCATTATTCCGTACACTTCGGGTGACTGTCCCGGGAAAAGACCGGCCTCTTTTTTGTTTTTTGGGAAGAGGTGAGGAAAACTAATTCCAATATTAATTCCACCAATTCCGTCTTCGTTATAGGCTCCGTCGTTGTCGTTATCAATGCCTTCGCTGTAAATTTTATAAATGCCGCGCTCGCCTTTTTTTGCCTGAACAAGAATTCGTTCGTCGGCTTCCGAAACAATGTAATTTCCCTGAAGGTCTTTTACACGCATTTTAGTTATGAGTCCGTCGTTGTTTAAATCGTCGAATCCATCTTCGTTTGTTGCTTCGTCGGCATCGTTATTTATTTCGAAATTATTAACGGTGCGTCCCCATTTTACCGAAGCAAAAAAACCGGCTGCTGCATCGGGGTTGGGTTGTGGTAAAATATACCATTTTATCTGTTTTGTGTAGTCGGTCGAGTCGAGAAGCATTTTTGCAAAGTAGAGTGCACCTTCGGTCGACAACGGGTTATCGCCTTCGAAATTAGCGCCCACAAAAATGGCCGGCACATCGGTGAGATTGGTGCCAATCTCGAGAATAGTGACCGGCTCTTCGCCCGGACTGGTTGCGATGTTGTGCAGTTTTGTTCCAGCAGTGGCAGCTAATTTTTTTAGAATTTGCTGAACCTCTTTGTTCGTGTGGTATTTATCGAACGTTGGTTCCGTTTGCGCTGTTGCCCGTACTACTGTAAATGTTAGTAGTGCAAGCAACGAAATTTGAAACAGTTTCTTAAGCATAATTAAAATATATAGTTAGTTTATCCTGAAATTATTTTGCAATTTAAGCATAGCATTTGTTTAAAAGCAATTTCTATTAAACACAGGTTAATAGTACATGTTTAGTTTTGAAAATTACAATAAAATGGGAAATATAAAAGTGGAAAAATTAGTATTGTTAAATTTTTTCTTTCCCTGTAATTTTATCGATAACTTTTTCAACCGGATTATCGGCGGGTTTTGGCTCATCGGGAATTGTTGATGCATTCCCATCGCGGTAAGCACTGTAGTGCGGCGAAAGAATTTCAACGCCGGCTTTATTAAACTCGTCGAGAATAGTTTTGTGCAGTTCCGAATAAAAATGCATCATCTTTTTTGGTTGTTTGGTGTAAACGTTAAGTTCGTATTCAACATAAAAGTCGTTTAAACTTTTCTGAAGAACAAAAGGCTTAAAGTCGCGAGTCAGATTTTTTGTGTTTTTTGCTGCATTTAACAGTAGCTCAGTTACTTTCTCCGATGGTACATCGTATCCAATTGTAACCGTCGGATGGAGTATAATTCCAATGCTCGATGCGTTTTTCGAGTAGTTCCATAAATGTGTATTAATGATGGTTGCATTGGGTATTGTAACGTCTTCGTTTTTTACTGTTTTTAACCGTGTTACAAGTAGGTTTTTTTCAACAACATCGCCAATTGTTTCCCCAATTCTTACTCGGTCGCCAATAATAAACGGCCGCATATAGGTTATAACAATACCGGCAACAATATTCGAAATGGCCGAAGTTGAGCCCAGCGAAAAGAGTATTCCTAAAAAGATGGAAACACCTTGAAATGCTTTCGAATCGGACCCCGGAAGATAGGGAAACATAAAAACAAGCGTAAAAGCATAAATTATAATTTTTAACAGATTAAAAGTAGGGCGTGCCCAGTCTTTATGAAAACCTTTAAGTTTCAGTTTCTCTTCTGCTATCTCTTCCGAAATATGAGTGGTTATTCTAATAATATACCTTGCAATGTAGTAGATGATTACAATGAAAAAGATATTGGGAATAAAATTGATAAAACCGTTTACAATATGTTTTACAGGATTGGAAATTAAAACATAAAATTCATCGACAAGTTTTTCTGTCCAGGGGAGAAAGCTAAAAAGAAACGGGAGATAAAGAAATAGGATTATAACAAGTAACACAACTTTGGTGATGTTCGATATAACCAGAAATACATTCCCCGATTTATTTGGTAAAAGATATTTAATAATACTTTTTCGTTTCCGTTTTATCCCTTTTTCGTACGAAACTATTTTTTTGTTAATGAATTTGAACAATTTGCTATGAAGAAAAATGATTACAAATAGCCCCAAAAGAGTTAATAGCATAAATCCAATTCTCTTTGCCCATGAAGCAAACGAACGATTCTCAATCTCTTTTTCGAATGCATCTTTTATTATCTGAACATATTCCGCAGCTAACTCTTGTTGTGTTTTTCCGGCCAGTTTTGCATCGTCGGCACTAATGCTTAAAATTGGTTTGTCGTCGTAACTTATTAACGAATAGTTGTTTACTTCGGATGTGGAAAAGGAATTTACTCTGATATCGATAGCGAATTTAGCAAGTTCAGCAAGTTGATTGTTAATTTCTTTAACCCGGTCGTGCGGGGAATAGGGACCAAATCCGGTGCCAATTTGAAACAGCGTGTCGTTGCCCAAAACAACAAACTCCGAACTATTGTTATTCGCATTTTTTGTTGTGTCAATCGCAGTTGCATCGACATGGACAGAGTCGTTTAATGTTGGTTGCGATAATCCATTTGCCGGAAAATATTACGAGAAACTCAAAAGGGACAGAAGTGAAAATAATACTCGTTTCATACAAAGTAGTTTAATTAAAATAG
>JALUZN010000158.1 GCA_027011835.1 Draconibacterium sp.
TCAATAATTTGTAAATTTTATTTAAGCTTTAATTATTACTATTGCTAGTACAAAAAAGTTCTTTATTTCTTGTATAAGATTCTGTTTAAGAATGGAAAATAAAAAGTAAAGGTTAAGATATATTTCCCCAACAATTAAATTCCTTACATCTGTGTACTACTCTTGAACAATCTAATCTTTTAATTGCTGTTAATTCAACATCATCCCTCTCTCCTACGAATAGAACACAACGACAGTAATTATTAAAAAACACACTTACACAGTAAAGGAAAATTGAGAGTCTCAAAACCGGTTTCATCCACGAAACCGGTTTTTTTTTATTTAGGGCATTTGTTAAACTAACTAATGACAAACTTGCTATTTTTTCAGATACTTACTAAACTATTCTCACCGACACTTTTCATTGCAGAGTTACCGTTTAATAATTTTAAACGTTTGCAACGGTTGTTGCCCGCTGTTTAGTTTTAAAATATACGAACCGCCCGAATATTCAGTCATATCAATTTTTTCATCGGTCGATTCTATGTTTTTTTGCTGAATTAGTCTCCCCGACAAATCGAAAAGCAGGTAGGTAGGTTTTTCAACCACGTTGCTAAAATGTACGGTAACAAAATCGGATGTTGGGTTGGGATAAACTTTAATTTCTACCCCGGTAACCTGAATCTCATTCACCGCTGTAACCGTAAGTTTTGTTTGGTGAAATCCCTGTGTTAGCGTGGTTGTTCCATCGGAAACGGTTGCTGTAATCGGCTCGCCGATGGTCCAGCTTATCACTGTTCCGGCAGCCGTTGCCGTGCCTCCGTTTGCCGAAATTACTTTTTGGGCACCGGCACTGCTTGCTACACAAATCATTAATATGGTTAAATAATATATTGTTTTTTTCATAACATTGTTGTTTAAATTTATAAATGCTAAAGTAAACGCTCGCTATTTTGTCATAATTTATAAATTACAAAATGGAATGCATCCTTAATTTTTGTGCCAAGAGTATTGTAGATATAAACCTGTAGCTTACCACCGTTTGCCCCGGTTGTTGTCATAACCGGAGTTATTCCCAAAGCCTCAACACTGCATACATAGGCGGTTTGCGAATACGATTCTCCTGAAATAGATATTTCGTAATGATCGGTTACCCAGGTACAGCTAACATTATTGGTAGCGTTATTAACACTGCCACCGGTATTAATTACACCATAAGCAATTGGTAAAGAAACATTTGCAGTGCCACTTGTAATTTTACCGCTTATGTGTGCATTGCCAATTACATCTAAAGCAGCACTTGGGGCTACTGTACCAATACCAACTTTATGACTAAAATAACCATTGCCCAAAAAATAACCGGCAAAGCCGTTTCCCGTATTTTCACCAAATACACCATATCCATTCATATCATCTGTTTTACCATAAACTCCGGCGCCATTGGTAGTTCCTTTCGCTTCACCAAAAACACCTGCTCCTCCAGCATCAGATTCTAATATTCCGTAAACACCATATCCGTAATGTGATGGGTTAGTATTTGCTGAAGCTAGTCCAAATAAAGCAGCTTTTCCTCCGACATCGATATTTACTTTAGCCTGTAATTTATATAAAGTGCTTGGAGAAGTAACGCCTATGGAGACTATATCTGCACTTGTGATTAATTTTACAACGCTTCCGTCATCTGTCCAACCACTTGTATTGCCGGCGGTTGGCAGCGTTACTGTATTTCCCCCATCTATCGACAAATCGTTTCCCGAAAGCGAAAGAGTTTGGTCGTCGGTTAAATCGCCAATCACACTTAGCGGGTTGCCCGATGTTCCGTCTCCGGTAAGCGTAGCATCGGTTTTTACTACCTGTGCACCCCAGTTGTCGCCACCACCGCTGCCTGAAGTAGGCAGAGTTACCGAACCGCCGCCATCGGAAAGTTCAAGCAAAGTTCCGGTTAACTTTAACTTTTGAATTTCGTTTGTAGGGTCGTGGTCGGCATCGTCAACTTTATCGTTAACAGTGGTTTGTGCTTTAAATGCAAACGGGACCGACGACAACTCGGAGGTTGCCAACTCCGAAAAAGAGCTTCCGCCTTCCGGGTCAATTTCAACTTTTGTAAAAATTACATCGCCCCAACCGGCCGGTGCAAATGTTCCCGAGAGTTTTGTTCCTTTCCCAATTTTTAGGTTTACCAACCCAAAATCGTTGGTCGTAATCTTATGTTTTTCAGAGTAAACTACTGCTCCGGTTTTTGAACCTTGTAAAAGAGAAATTCTAAAACTAACAGTTTTGTTGGCGAGAATCTCTCCCGAAGAGTTACGTACTACTGCCTGGTAATTAAACGAGGCAGGAATTTGAGAAAAAGCAGTACTAAAAATAACAACTGCAAAAAAAATAGATAGTAGAATTCTTTTCATGATTGATAATTTAATATTGTTTGTTAAAAATCAAGAAATACTTATAATGATAAGTTGTTCTTCTAGAGTGACTTATGTGGTTATGCAAAAAGCAGTTTAAGTATATGCATATTTAAATACGTACGGTAATAGCCGGAATTCGTTGCACTATTAAGGAAATATCGATAATTGAGGTGTGAGGATAGCTCTTATATGGAGCAGGATTTACTTGCAGGGAAGAATAGTCTTCAAATTCAATAACAATTATTTCATAAAGTGAGGGCGTGAATTTATTAAGTAATTAATGTCAAACCTGCTATTTTTCAGATGCTTACTAAGCTAATCACACCGACACTTTTCAGATTGGAGTTATTGGTGTAATGGACAAATTGGTTGTTTTTTCAAGCAACTATTGTTCAAGTGGACAAAATGGTTGGTCTTTTTATTAACAATTTTTCTCATAAAAAACCATTGATTTTATTTTTGCTAAATCAAGTAAAACGGAAGCAAGCTCTGCTGGGGAGCAACTTGCCAGGGATAGTTTGATGACCGACAAAAAAAGTCGAAAATAAGGGGTTCACATTATTGGACCCCTTTAACTTTTTTAGAGGTCTTCATACCTCCAAAAACCCATCAATAAATTTCTTCTTACGCATCAATGAAAGCCCATTATGGTTTCTTAATTTGTTCTTTAAATCTGCAAAATGACCTTCCAATGCATTAGTCGTATTCGGGATTTTTAGATCAATATAATCATACCATGTAAAAAGCCAGG
>JALUZN010000159.1 GCA_027011835.1 Draconibacterium sp.
GTAACGATTTTTTCCATAATTTTGATTTTTTTATTAATAGATTTAATTAAAGTATAAAACTAATCATTTTTTGTTTATTCAAAAATAAATATTGCATATTAAACATTATGGAGGAAAAAAAGAAAGACGGCAGATATTCAAGAATATATGAGCAGTTAGCTAAACTTGTTGTAAAAAGCGAAAATCAACAGGCACGAATGGCAACAATTACAGCTCTGCTACATCATAAAATGAACTATTTTTTCTGGACAGGTTACTACCTTATTGTCGATGGAGAGATGGTTGTAAACTCATACCAGGGACCGGTGGCCTGCCAGATTCTGGAAAAGGGAAAAGGCGTTTGCTGGAACGCGTTTAACAATAAAAAAACTGTTATTGTGAAAGATGTAAATACTTTCCCAAACCATATTGCCTGCGACTCGCGGTCGAATTCCGAAATAGTTGTTCCGTTAAAAAACAGAGAGGGTAAAATTATTGGCGTTCTCGATGTTGACAGTTCACAAAAAAACTCGTTTTCGGAAACCGATGCGCATTGGCTAGAAAAGATTTTAACGTTGATTTGGATTTAATTCTCCACAATCGGGTTATTCGCGTACGGCACCGGTACCGTTAACAAGAGGTTTAAACTTTAACGAGGGACTTTTTATTAACTCGCCAAGACCAAGTTCGCTCCATTTTTTATCAATTTCGGCAATCGTTTTATCGTCCATTGTTACCACGTTGGGCCAGTTACGTTCGAAACTGTCGTTTGTTTCGGTTTTAAATGTGGCATCGACAAGAACCAACGTTTTGCCGTTTTCAACCTCAGCAAAAGTAATGTCGCGTTCGGGTTCAATGTTCCCTCCGGCCAGCCAAAGAAGTGTGAAAAAGTCAGTAAGCCCGGCACCTTCGTTAAACAATACAATTGCTTTAAATATCGAAATTCCTGCTATTTCTTTTAATTTTTGTTGAAGAGTATTTTTACTAAACCGAGTGTCCTTTTTTACATTCAGCAGAAGAACCGGAACAGAAATTTCATTATAAAGATTTAAAAACGAAGTTATTTCAGTAATCCCGGTTAAATAATCTTCGATAAAAATTTCAGTTTGAATAATTTTATCCGTTTTATTTTGAGACTCTTCGGGCAGCGGGTTTGTTAAATCAATTCCCAGTTTCGAGCCGTAAGCAAATTTCTGCGAACTGTGATCTAAAACATCCATTGGGCCTTTCGAGAAATGGATGCTGTACCCGGCATCGAAATTTTCGGCAAAAGCTTTTAATACAGCACTGTTGTTCTGAATGTCAACGTCGGAGTCGACCACAACCAGCACTTTATTAAACATCATTTGGCCGGCTCCCCACAACGAGTGCATCACTTTAATTGCCTGCCCGGGATAACTTTTTTCGATACTTACAACTGTAAAATTGTGTGCCACGCCGGCAACAGGCAAAACCATATCTTTTAACTCGGGCACCATCGACATTCTGATTGGGATTAAAAAAATACGTTCGGTTGCCAGACCAATATAGGCATCTTCCATAGGTGGAACCCCAACAATTGTTGCAGGATAAACAGCATCTTTTTTATGCGTTATGCACGTTATATGAAACTTTGGATACCAGTCGGCAAGCGAATAAAACCCGGTATGATCGCCAAACGGCCCCTCCCAAATCAACTCTTCTGCCGGGTCGACAAAGCCCTCAATTACAAAGTCCGAATCTTCGGGGACAAACAAATCGTTGGTTAAACATTTTACCAGCTTAACCGGTTTTTTTCGGAGAAATCCGGCAAGCAAATATTCGTCAAAATTTTCGGGCATAGGTGCTGTTGCTGCGTAAGTATAAATTAAGTCGCCACCCAAAGCAACCGAAACCGGCATTTTCTCACCACGCTTTTTATATTTTTCGAAATGGTTGGCTCCGGTTTTATGTTTGTGCCAGTGCATTCCGGTAAGGTCTTTCTCGAATACCTGCATCCTGTACATTCCTAAATTTGGCAACCCGGTTTCGGGGTCGACGGTATGAACACCGGGCAACGTTACAAACTTTCCACCATCGGCAGGCCAGCACGTTAAAATTGGCAGCTTGCTAATATCGGGGTGCTCCATAACAACCTCCTGACAAGTGCCTTTCCCTTTAATTTTACGCGGCATCCACTGCGAGATCTCTTTTAGCTTTGGAAGCATTTTTAGTTTATCCCATAAATTTTCTTTGGGTTGCATTACATCAACAAACAGCTCCTCTATCTCCTTTTCCAAATCGAAAATTGAGTCGCGTCCAAAAGCCAAAGCAATTCGTTTCTCCGAGCCAAGTGCATTTATTAAAAGCGGAAAGCCTGTTCCTGTATTTTCAAATAAAACCGCTTTTCCGCCACCTTCCTGTTTCGATAAACGGTCGGCAATTTCGGTAATTTCTAAATCAGGACTCACAAACTTCTTCACTCGAATAAGCTCATTCCTCTTTTCTAATTCGCTAATAAATGCTTTCACTCCGGATTTTGACATACTAAATCAATTTTCAACAAAAGTAAACAAAACTCTGTCGATTAAGTTATCTATTTTTGTTTTATGTTTTTATTCCGGCATCTGCTTTTTTTAATATATTGTCAAAGAATAATGGATTGTTATTTTGAAATTGTTTAAGTAGGACTATTATGAGAATAGTAAATTACCACAGCAGTTGCCATTGTAAAAACAAAAGCAATTACTAAAATAAATTGGGAATAAAATGAATAACGAATATGTAGTTTTTACGATAACAGTTTTTACCGGTTTTTTTGCCATAATGAATCCCATTGCCAATACCCCAATTTTTATGGGGCTGGTTGAAGGGACAGACGATGCCACAAAGAAACAAATTGCGAAAAAATCGACGTTAACGGCATTTATAATTGTTGTGTCGTTTATAATTTTGGGGAAATATATTTTTGAACTTTTCGGGATAACCATTCCGGCCTTTAAAATTACAGGTGGTATTTTAATTTTTTATGTTGGTCTCGGAATGCTCCGTTCACACCGGTCGGGCATAAATAGCCAGGCTGATATAGATCAGGACGAGAGCATTGCCATCTCGCCACTTGCAATTCCTGTATTGGCAGGCCCGGGAACCATTGTTACCGCAATGAACAGCGTAACCAATGCCAATTACATTCATATTGCCATTGTAGTTGCAACCTTTGGCCTAATTATTTATATGACCTACATTGCTTTTAAACTAAGCGATAAAATTGTTAAATTATTTGGGATGAATTTAATTACTGTTGTTGCAAAACTTATGGGACTAATACTCTCGATTATGGGAACCGGAATGGTAATTTCGGGAATTAAACTTGCATTCAATTTAAAATAATATTTTGCCATGAGCTTAAACGAAGCATTTACACTAACCACTCCGGCACTTTTATTTTCTGCCATATCACTTATACTTCTGGCTTTTACCAACAGGTTTATTGCCTACACTACAGTTGTACGGTCGCTTCATAAACAGTATATCGAAAATCCAAGCACCGTTTTAAAAGGGCAGATAAACAACCTTAGAAAACGATTACACCTTATTCGTACAATGCAAATATTTGGTGTCACCAGTCTGTTTCTATGTGTAATTACAATGTTATTAATGTTTATTGGTCTGTTAATTTTTGCGGCCTGGATTTTTGGAACAGCATTACTTCTGCTCTCTACATCGCTTGCTATTTCTATTTGGGAAATTCAAATTTCGGTAAAAGCACTCGAATTACACCTAAGCAATATGGAAGAAATTTAAGAAGAAATTGAAAGAACGAAACATTGAACCGAAACAAAACGAACAGCTTAGCTTTCAATTCGATTTTGTTCGTCAATAATGTATTGCAAAAGCTTAGATGTTTTTTCACCATAAACTCTAATTTTATCGGTATCAATTGGAATAGTTACACTTTGAAAAATAATTCTGTCGTCGCCATTATGAATGTGTGGCATAATACCAACAAACGAGAATCTCATTTTTTCGCAAAAGTTAACCAGGTAAGGTAGCGATTCAACTCCAAGCGGGAGGAAAATATATACTGCATCACGTCGTTCACGCTTACATTTTCGTATTCCTTCCGCAAGCTCATTTATTGTCTCTTCACCCGGTTTATTTACAATTATAAAGGCAACATTTAGCTCGTCGGGAAGTGGAAATACGGTAACAGAAGATTCGCCTTTGGGCATTTCCATTTTGGGAGTTCCAAAAACACGAGGAACCCCAATCCAATCATAGATTTCGGCTATCATTTCACGGTGATTCTCAGGAGGATACACCGTTCTCTCGGAGAAATCGAATGCCTTATAATGGTTTACAACCGAGCCTTTTTCTTGTTTTACGGTAATAAGTTTTTTTGCCTGCATTCCCGAAGCAGCAATTGCCATTAAAATACCGCACGGACTCGACCCAAAATACTCTTGCATAGCACGTTGAGAAAATGTATGGGTAGTAACCGAACAATCAAACACCCCTTTTGCTCCATCATCTTTTGCGGCCTGAATCATTAACTGTGCCATTTGGTTTGTTAGTCCGGGAGCACGGTACAACGGGTCGATAAAAGCGAGGCCGAGTTCAGGAACCTGTGTTTCGTTATCGTGGTATTTAAGCCCGATATGCGCAATCATTTTATTACTTTCAGGCTCGAAAAAGACCAACGACTTTAAGTAGCCCGACAAGAATTTCTCTTTCAGCAAATCTAAATCATACAAAAGTTCTTCCTGCGAATAGCCATAGCATCGCCAGGCAAGACGCGTTATTTCAGGCAAATCTTCGAGTTCGGCAAATTTGTAATGAGGGTTCTTTACAAGAATTCTGTTTATTTTTGCGCCCTTCCCAAATTCGGGGAAAAGTTCTTCGGGTATTGCCCCCGGCTTTAACTTTTTGGTTAACCGGGTCTCTTTTCCTTCGCGACCGTGCACAAAAAGTTCAACCGAATCCATTCCTTTATTCATCAACAACATTCCTAACCCAGGCGAATTCATTCCTTCCAGCGTTCCCGGAGTAAAAACCTCGGCTTGTTTTAAATCGAATGGTATTCCGTTTTCGCGAATGGAGACAATTAAAACTCCCTCTTCAATATAAAATTCAATATGAATTCGTTCGTCGTCGTTTATTGTACGCGAAAAATGCTGAACGGCGTTGCAAAAAGCTTCGTCGACCGCTACACCTAAATTAAGTGTATCGGTTTCGTCAAACGATAGAATTTTACTGACTTCGTTAGCGCAAGCAACGGCACTTCGCACCATAATTAGCCGTACAGGAAGTTTTATTCCGGCAATAAAAATATGTGGGGTTTGCATTTCAAAATTTGTACTGTTGTCCATAACTTTCAGTTTTAATTAAAGGAAAAACAATTATAGCTGCTACTGCTACAACTCCTACACAAATATAAAAAACAGAGCTAACGGTTAATCCTGCAGAAACGGCTAATCCGGCAAACGAAGGTCCGATAAAAAAACCGCCATCAACCATTTCGAGCATTAAGTTTGTATTTAGTCCGCGATACTCCGGCTCCGAAATTGTAAACACAAGTCCGTTAAGCAATGGGCTGGCCGAGCCAATTCCAATCCCATAAACAGCAGCTGCAACATAAAAAAGAGATGCAGAAGTTGCCACCAACAACAAAACAACTCCAACTGCAAAAAACAGCAAACTAAAAATAATTAATAGAGCTTTATTGTATTTGTCGAACATCTTTCCAAAAAATATTCGTACAAAAATCATTGTAAACGTTGAGACGGTAAAAAACAGTTCGGGACGACCAACACACCCGGCGTTACAAAAAGATTTAAGGAAGTAGAGGACTATTGAAAAAACAGTAAAAACCAGAGTATTTACAATAAGAAGACGTACAATTTTTGGTTGTTTCAGGTTATACAACAAACTCTTTCCGGTTATTTTATTGTTTAAAAAACGGGTGTCATCTGTTTTCTGTTTTCGCAACTGTTTCGCAAGTGGAATCAGTAGAAGAGCCGGAGGAATCATTAATAGTGCCGTGTACGAATAAATTGTATCGAGCGGAATTCCGGCAAATGTTTTTTCAACAAGATAAGGTACAATTGAGTAGGGTAGAAGCGTAGCAACGCTAACAATTCCAAATCCCTGCCCACTTTTATTGGCAGGTAAAAAATACATTAGCAGAACAATAGCCGAGGAGACCAAAATTACATACGCCGCTCCATGAATAATTCGCAATATAATAAGGGAAATAAATGTTTGAGCCAACGGGTAAAATAATAACGAAATGGCAGTAAACAGCACCCCCGCTGCCACACCCCAAATTGCATTTTTATGGTTTAACCCAACACTTATAAACGGACGTAAAACAATTGCGCTTACAGCAAAAAGACCAATTAAAATACCGTACCATTCACTCGAAACAGGAAGTGTTTTAAGGTAACTGTAAAAACTAAAAAACACCGCCAAATTACTAAATGCAAATAGTATTAATAAATTTAGAGTTATAAAACCAAAATTCCAGAGCCGGTTTGTTGAAGTGGTCATATTCTAAAACTTTTCTCCTTTTAAGTTGCAATCTTTTTTATCATTCTCACAACGTTCAAATTCCCCTTTCGTTCGTAGTTGAATTTCTCAACATTATTCCGGATAAAATGAATTCCCAATCCTCCAATTTTTCGTTCGTCAACCGAGCTGGTTGTATCTGCCGGGTCGTAAATTGTTGGGTCGAATAATTTGCCGTCGTCTGTAACTTGCAGTGTAACAGTATTGTTTTGTTGAATGAGAGTCACTTCAATTTCATGAATATCATTATCGGTAAATGCATACGAAATTACATTTACAATCCACTCTTCCAACGCAAGATTCAATTGTATTAAAAACGGTTGCGGCCATTTTAACTTATCGGCTAAATCTTCGAGCCACGATGCAATGCGCTGAAACTCTGCTTTACTGTTTGTGAAAACAATCGATGTTTCAAACTTCTCTTTTTCGCTTTCAATAGTTTTGTAATTTTTATTTAAAATACAGAGCATTGTAATATCGTCAGACTGTTCGGCCTTACCAACAAACTCTTTCACCTGCGACTTTATGGTTGCAATACATTTTTCGGCAGTATGAAATTTTTCTGTTTGCATGAGTTGCAAAAGTGTATTGTCGCCAAAAAGTTGTTTCGATTCATTCATAGCTTCGGTTACCCCATCGGTATAAAGTAAAAACATACTGTCTTTCGGTAACGGCAACGTTTCGTTTTTAAAATTAATATCGGCTAAAGCCCCTACAGGAGGAGCTGCAGCAGGTTGAATAAAATGGCTGTTTTCGCCTTGCACAATAATTGGCGGATTGTGTCCCGCATTGGCAAACAGAAGTTCGTTGGTTTCTAAATCGAGAATGCCGCAAAATAGTGTAATAAACATGCAAGCGTCGTTATTCTCCGAAAGTTCGTTGTTAACAATATGAAGTGCTTTGGCAGGGTCGTTAATGGTTTGAATGGTCGATTTCAACAATGTTTTACCCACCGCCATAAATAGCGACGCAGGTACTCCTTTCCCCGAAACATCGCCAATACTAATGTATAATTTATTGTTGTCGAGCAGGGCAAAATCATACAAATCGCCTCCCACCTCTTTTGCCGAGTCGAGTGTTGCAAAAATATCGAGGCCGGAATATTTTGGAAACGGAGGAAAAAGTTTGGGCAAAATACCATGCTGAATTTCGCGTGCAATAGAGAGCTCGCTGGCAATTTTCTCTTTCTCGGCAGTAGTAGATGCAAGTGTTTTAATGTATGCTTTTAAGTCAACCCTCATCCGGTCGAAATCGTGAACCAAACGACCAATCTCGTCAGTATTCTTTATTTTAGGGAGAGAAGTATCGAAATCACCTACGGCTAGATGGTCGGCAGCATTACACAAAGCTTTTAACGGACGTGTAATTGAGTGCGACACGAAAAACGCAGGAATAAGCAATGCAAGAATTCCCAAAACGGCAATCAGAAACATCTTTTTATTGAGGTCGTAAACAGGATTTAAAAGTGAGCTTTCGGGGATAAGAAAGCCAATTCTCCAGTCGGATAAAGAGATGGTATTAAAATAGAGCCAAACCATATCATCGGAGTTAATGCTCTTAAAACGGAAAAAGCCCGATTTATTTTTAATTAAATATTCCGACAGTTCTTCCATCGTTTTCCTGTTGGCAGCGTCTTTTAGTTTTAGTCCAATACTTGCTATTGTCTCTTTTAAAATCCACTCTTTTCTGGGATACAAAATTATTTGACCTTCGTTGGTTACCAAAACAGGTGCCCCCTCGTGGCCCAATTCAAGACTTGAAAGCAGCTGTTCTACCTGGTCGAGAATTAAATCGCAGGTAAGAATTGCAATTACCTCGCCGTTTACAATAACAGGAGTAGAATAAGTAACCATCATTTTATTGATGTCGGTATCAATATACGGATTGGTCCAAACCTCTTTTTTTTGGGTAAATGGAAGTTTGAACCAGTCGCTTTTATAATCCTCTTCCGGCGAGATTCTGTTGGCTGATTTTATCGAATCATTTTCTCTCCAGGCATAAAGCATCTGAAAACCGGCCTCAGCGAAATTCTGATTTGGTGCCAATGCAATCGCACTTCCACCAATCATAGGATTCTCGCGAACTACGTTACGGAGTATATTTAAACTTCCGGCACGTGTGATTGCCTTCGATTTAAAAACAAGAACCGCTTTATCGACTACGGTTTTTGCCTCAAAAAATCGAAGATTAATGTCGTGTGCTGCTTGTAACGACAGTGCCGAATAGTACTTCTTTTGATTTTCGATTACCCGCTTGCGCAAATTGTAGTTGCTTACTACCATAACAATGGCCAACACAACTCCCGAGCTAGCAACAATGAGCAAAGCAAGTTTTAAGAAAAGTGATTTTTTTATCCAACGCATTGAATCGATTAATTTAAGAATAATCCGGTTTAAAAACTATTCTTCAATATTCAGTATGGTCTGAAAACCGGCCATTTTAAATATGGCGTAAACATCATCATTCATTCCGCGCAAAGTAACCTTTCCTCCTGTTTTTGCCATTACTTTCGACAAAACAAGCATAACACGCAGTCCGGCGCTCGAGATGTAAACCGTTTCAGAAAAGTCGCAAAGAACAGAGTCGGGCTTTTCTTTTTCAATTTTTTGTAAAATTTGTTGTTCAACTTCAGGGGCATTTACGGCATCGAGCCGGGTTGGGATTTTGTACTGCATCATAATTATCTGTTTTTATATAAAATTTACACTACGGAATTAAGATTTAAACAAGAAGTCTTCGCGCTGCGGAGTAAACACATCAACAATAATTGAATCTTCAAGAGCAACAACGCCATGCGGAACACCCGAAGCAATGAAAATTGAATCGCCCGCAACTACTTTTTTTCGTTTCCCGTTTAATTCGAACTCGAACACACCCGAATGAATATAGCTAACCTGTTCGTGTGGGTGTGAGTGTACCATTCCTTTGGCTCCCTTTTTAAATTTTACTTCAACCATCATCATTTTACCACCTCTCGCAATTATTTTACGGCTCACACCTTCGTCTAAAAACTCCTCTTCTATTTTGCTGTTTATTGCAATCATAATCCATTCATTTTTAAAACAAGCAATATATTCAATTTTTGTTTCATTAGGATATGTCCCTAAAGAATTATTCAACACACTTTTTGTTTAAGGCACAAAATTAATTACCGGATTAAAAATCGATATGAAGAATTAGCGTATGTCGTTCTCCGACAAAATAGTGCTTTGTAGATGTTCTGTTACAAAGCCCCACTAACTTTTGAGCCATAATAGCAGCTCTTTAAAAACTTTCTCTTTGTTAGCATGAATAATCATTTTTATATTTTCGGGAACGTTTTTTTCTGAATATACTTTTATTGGAAAATCAAGAATACTTTTAACAACTTCAGAATTCTCTATTATTAAACCTTTAGCCGAAAGAGGATTTGCAATAAATAATTTCTGTGGATACAAACCGGCAATTAAATCGGGCAAGTCGTACTCCTCTATTGCACCGGCAACAGTCGATAATATAAAGGCCGGCTTATAGTTTTGTTCCGTCGCAATTTCAGCAAAGCTCAAAAATGGTTGAATAAGACTTATTTTCTGAATATCCCTATCAAAATATGCTGCATGAAGCAGTTCGCTACCCAGCCCGGCAACAGAAATTGCGGAGATTGAGCGATAGTCAGAAAGAGTGGTTTTAATAAAATGAGTCATTCTGATTATATCTTCTGCGCGAACCCCAACAATCGATTTGCCTGTTAAAATACCGGAAAACCAAAGATTATACGAAACCTTATCGATGTAAGCATCTCCTTTCAGGTAGCCCGGTCCAAGTTCTCCAATGCCCGGAAGATCGCCCAATAAAACAGTGTACCCATTTGCAACAAGCCGTTTCGCAAGACTATCAGTATTTGCAGCATACTCTTTCCCTTTTTCGTGTAACAAAAGTACAATTTCGTTTTTGCTGTTTTTTGAAGGAATAAACAGTGCGAGAGGTAGCATGTAATCTCCACTTCCGGGAATTATATATTTTTCCAGTTTATAATCCTCATTAACATATCGTCCCGAAAAGATTTCGGCACCAAACTCTTTGGGAAATGAGAACCCCGAATATTTAATTATCGCTTCAGAAAGTCCCGACAAATGTTTATCGGCGTTTGTCCGTTTTAATTGGAGCGCCGAAATTTGTCTCTCCACAATTTTTTTATTTACCGAATAAATTGTTTCTGCATTAAACGAAGTAA
>JALUZN010000160.1 GCA_027011835.1 Draconibacterium sp.
CGACAACAGAAGCGTGTGAAATTCCTTCGGCTTTTCCAACGCCCAACTGCGACGTAAATTCAACGCCCAACGCCGAAACATTTACATTGAAATTTCCGGCAGGCAGTTCCAATTCGAAAAGCATATCTTTAAAAGTGACTTGTGCTGTTTTGCACTCTTTTGTTTTTTCGTAAATAATTTTTTCACCGTCAACCACCTGAACTTTTACAGGAAATGAAGATTTATTGGAAAAATTATGAATGGTAACCGGATAGTTAATTTTTGGCGTATGACCGTACAACAACTGGTTTGCAGAGATAGCCGGAGGTAAATTCAACATAGAAATTGTACTTTTTACTTTTCCGTTCCATTTAAAATGAATGGCAATTGGATTTGCATTATTCATTACCTGTGCCGAAGGCTGCAACGAAAATTGAATCGTTTTTGTTGTTCCGGCAGGCAAATCGACGGCAACCGATGTTTGCTCTTTAACCGTTAATCCATCGGGTAAAACCAAATTTAATGCTCCCGAAACCGAATGCGAATAAGTGTTGCGAACAGTAATTTGCAAATCGTAGCCTGTTGTTGTGGCTTCAATATTTAAACGGTCACCAAAATACTCTTCCAGGGCAACCCTGTCGAGCAACAAAATTTGCAGTGCATTTCGAAAGTTTGCAGGCCCTACCATCAACCCCTTTTCAAAAACTCCCACTTCGTGACGGTCTAAAATAGCTTTCCACATTGTTTCGCGGGTAAGTGTATCTCCTTTTTTCAGAAACAAAACCATACTATTCAGTAGGTTCTCTTCAAATTTACCACTCGTTACAACAAATGGAATTTCTTCATTATCAATTTGCTCCTTGTTTCCTTCGGTGGCAAAATAACCATCGTACTGATATGCATCTGCAGCAGGGTCAAGTACGTTTCTAAAAACGTATCCGCCTTTTTTATGTGCAAAGTTTACCCATAATTTTTTTTCGGTGAGTAACCTGTCCTGAAAACCATCGTAATCTTTACATCCGTAAAGCGGTGGAAACCCAACATCGGTAACAAAAGACGAATTTACTTCGTCCATCCATCGGATTAAATCGTCTTTAGCATAATGGTCGTAGTAACCGCCAAAAACCATCCACGAATTACCTTCGTTCATACTTTTTCCTATATATTCCAATGGATTCCCGGGCAAACAATCGACACTTCGATACGAAGTATAAACACTAAATAGCCCTTTGTAAAAATCATATTTTTCAATAATGTTTTTTGTATTGTCCAACAATTGTTTGAATTTATCGATTGAGTTATTATCGGAACAGCTTACCACAAACAACTGGTTGCCATCCTCGTTCTCAAGAAAAAAAGCATCGATTCTTTTCATATCTTTTGCTCCCCACTGATAACTTTTCAGTTCGTCAAAAACAGTTGCTTTTTTATCGACGGTTGCTGTCAGCTTGTTTCCCAATTCCGATTCGGGGGAAATATAAACCAAAACATTTCCATTTTTAAGTGCTTTTTCAAGTTCCGATTTTTCAGGATATTCAAGAATTTCATAAGAACCGGAGTTTAAATTCCAAAAGAAACCTTCCTGCATAATCAATCCCGGAATTCCCAGGTCTTGTGCAATGTCAATCTTGCTTTGCAAGATATTCTTCTCAATATCATCAACAGCTATTTTAAAGAGGTTTCCTGTCCGGTATAATTTCCGGTAATTATTTTGCCAGTGGTTGGTATATCCGTTAAACTGAAAGTCGGTAATAACCGGCTCAGAAGAACCTTGTTTATTCGATTTAAACCCATCGAGCGACTGAGCTGACACCATCGAACTCAGAAAAAGAGACAGAACTAGTATTTTAAATTTATTCATAATTATTCTTATACCCCGATTAGCGAGTTGTAATTAAATTTCTTTCGCGCAACCATTTTACACCATTTTCCCAAGGGCCGCCAAAACCATATAAGTAGAAAGTAAAGTACATAGTGCTTTTTTGAAAAATTGGCAACCACGGTTGAAATTCAGCGTAATAGTGGTGTGCGTCGTGATTGTTCGGATGATTTTGCCACATGTGCAAAAACAGGGGCTGATCGACCGGATAAGCCCCCACAAACGATATGTCTTCTTTTGTGTCGTAGCCCGAGTTCCATCCCTCTTTTATTTCAAATGCCTGTCCGTAATATTTGTCCGGATCCATTCTGAATTCGTGAATGCCACTCATCTCCGGCACATAAAAAGCATCTTCGGTCCAGTGCTTTTTGCCAAGTTCTAAAATAGGTTGCGGCCCCAACATATTTGCTTCGCGATTTTTAAAGGTTAATGCAAACCGAACCTCCAGTAACGGAGTGTCGCCGTACAATGTAAATGTTTTTTCAATTCGGTTTCCGTAATAGTCGCTCCACATTCGTACCCGAACAAAATCGCCTTCGGTTTTAACCAGTTCAACGTCGTAAACCTGATGTGTTTCCATACTTGCCTGGCCCAGAAAATCTTCGAATCCGCCAAACGGATAATAACCACGTTTTCTGAATGCACGCTTATCGTCAATCGCTTTTTTGGGCCACAGTTTAAACAGCACATTATCGTTACGGCTTTTAACAATATATTCAATAACCCGTGCTCCGGTTCGTAAAAGTGTTATTTGTACGCTGTCGTTTTCCATACGAATCTCTTTTACACCGTCGTTATTCAGGTCTATTTCGTAGGCATACGGTTTGCCTTCGGCTTTTCCTACACCCAGTTGCGAGGTGTAATCGACGCCCAAAGCCGAAACTTTTACCTTATAATTGCCGGGTTGAACTTTCAGATTAAAAACCAAGTCTTTAAACGTTCCCTGTTCTGTTTCGCACTCTTGCGACGTTTCGAAAACTACGGTTTCACCGTCAAGCACCTCAAGTTTTACGGGGAAGCTGTTTTGCGTGGTAAAATTATGAATGGTTACCGGGTAACGAACTTCCGGCGTATGTCCGTATAAAAGGCGGTGTACCGAAATTGCAGGAGGCAAATCCAACAGAGCAAGCGTACTTTTCTCTTTTTTATCCCAGCTGAAATTTACGGCAATACTATTTGCTTTGTTCATTGAACCAGCAGTTGGCTGCAAACCGAAATGGAGTGTTTTTGAAGTTCCGGCTGGTAAATTCACGGCAACCGATGTTCCCTCTTTTA
>JALUZN010000161.1 GCA_027011835.1 Draconibacterium sp.
TCTATAATAAACCATCAAACGAAGCTATTTATAAGGTTGTTTATAAGGAATAAACAATTTAGCCTCTACTATTAGTGCAGGTTAGTGATACGATTTGAAATCTTCATCCCAAACAATATATTCTTGCTCCGGAAGGTTGAAATATGTTTTATTGAAATTCGATTGTCTGAATGAAGTTTGAAACCGGGCCGGCATAAAATTATCCGGTTGTTTCATTTTGTCCGAAATGCTTTCAGGATCGTCGAAAATAAATACGGTGAGCGGTTCGGTATTTTTATCGATTGTACTAATAACTAAAGTTTCAATTCCGTATGCCCAGCAATATCCGAGAGGCATCTGCTTAATTTGTTCCGATTTAATTACAAGTTTTCTGTTCTCCAGATTATTGGCTAAAGCTACCACTTCGTGCCTGATATCGCTTATTCTTTTTGTATATTTTGGTTTGTATTTTTTCAGATTTATAACCATACTCATAGCAACAACCACGACGGCAATTGTTACCAAACCCATTTTATTCTTGTACGAAAATTGTTGAATTGACGCGGCGAAGACAAGAGCTGCAAACATAATCATCGGAAGAAATATTTTTTCCATTTGCATATTGGAATCACCCTCTTTAAAAGAGGTACACGCTATAACAAAATAGACAAAAGTAGCCGCAGCTAAAAATGCAGGAACATACCATTTGTGTTTTTTAAAGGAGGCAAAAAGTGCGAACCCTAATAAAATTGCATAAGGATAGTAAATCCATTTAAAGTGGTGCATAAAGAAACGGTATGGATAATACGTTTTTAATTCGGCGAGAATTGAGAATGGAGATTGAATTAAGTTCCCATATAAACTGTTGTGATCCACTCCATTTTTGCCAATAAATACTTTGAATGTGAATATTGCAAAAAGGAAGAATACTGCTAAATACGGATATAAAGTGTTGAGTTTATATTTTTCGAGTGCAAAAAATACTAAAACAAAAAATAACGAGAATAACGCAATTGGGTGAGTTACGTAACCAAACACAATTAAAAGGATGGTAACAAAAAGCGAGATTGGCGATTTCAATCTTCCCCAATTACTTTTATTGTCGGCATAACACAGCCAGGCATATAATAATATACTGTTGAGCAACGCAATAGTACTTTCTGATGTTGGTCTGAAATAACTTTCGGCAACTCCAACAAATGAGATGGCAATAATGGCGTATCCCGCAGCTCTGTTTTTAAATACGTTATTGGCCAGAAAAAAATAGAAAAGCCGCACAACAACAAACGAAACAGAATATACAGTTAATAATGAGTCTAACGACAAATGCATTCGGGTTGCGATAACAAGAGGAAACTGGTTTATTATTGCTGTATATCTTACTCCGGGATAGAAAAAATCTACCTGATTAACGATATTGAAAAAATAAAAAGCTGGGTCCGACATCAAAATTCTCTCCTCTTTTGTAATGACTGCCCAAACAATCAAAAATAAAAAAAACAGGTACGCTACAATATTATAGTAGTCTGGTTTTTTAGTTTTAATATTGTTCATAGTATTATAAATTATGGTTGTAATACAAATGGTAATTTCCGTCCATTTTTCATTTGAATATTGTTTGAAGGGTAGTAAATATCTACTCCAGCCTCACGGATTAATAATTCGTCAACAATTAAAGTCTTGTTTGTTAAAGTACTGTTTCTTAGGGCAATTGAAATCTGCTCATCGTTGTCCTTTGTTTCAATGTCGAACTCAATTAATGCCCAATCGCCCTGAAAACCTTTAATATGCCTATGCGCATCAGAATAAAAATAGTTATTCAACTCTTTTGTTTCCGAATTCCGTTGAGTCACCTCAATTACAGTTCTTAAATAACCATCTTGTTTATAGTTGTACATCCAGAAACTTACCTTCAGTTTTTTGCCCGCTTTAACTTTTATTGTCTCATCAAAAATATTTTCCCAATGTTGCGCCGGGTACTGAATAGCACCTGCCCCTTCGTAGGTAATTTCTGATTCTGATTCATTAAAATCTTTATGAACAAAAATAGAAACAGAATCAGTTGTCGTGTACTGATTACGGTTAAATAAATCCGCATTTCCAAATTTAGTTTTTATATCAGAATAGTAATTTTTACTTAAATCGGCCAGTTTATAAATCGGCAATTTTCTCAACTCAATATTTTCATCCTGAAAAATTAATTTGGCAGCTTTGATTAGTCGCTCCTCATCTTTGTTGGGATAGTGCTTTCTGTTAAAAAGAAGCAAAAATGGTTTTTCGTTTGGCAAATCTTCTAATATCTGTAATGGTTCGAATGGCTCGGTTACCAGAGCATAATTTTTATAAGTCTGACTAATTGATGTTCGACTTAACTGTGTAGCGGTGGTAGCTAAACCTGTTTTAAGCGATGCAATCATTGTTATTTCCTGCATATTATTTTTGCTTTCAATCCATATGTTTTCTGACCCCACATGAAAGTAGGGTAGCGGAATAATTGCCTGATAATCGTTCGGATTAATCTTGTTCACCCATCTGTTTTGGGGCAATAAATTGGCTGTGTCTTCCATTTCCGGTTTCCGGTTCTGAATAAACCTGCTATTCATGTAAATATTCCAATAGCCATCGAAAAACAAGAATCCAAAAGCAGCCAAGCCAATAATTTTCCATTTTAAAGAGGTGTTGTTTTGCGTTACTTTTTTATAGATGTTATAAAAAACAACAATATTCAACATGTAAAAGAAAAACCACGAGAATCGCGCCAGTGCCCGTAATTGCCGTAGTGTACCCAATTTGTCAACTAAACTTTCGAGCCCCAAAATAAAAGGTATTCCAAAAGAAAAGAGAAGTGCCGCAAACGAAGACCAAAACAACGTGTTCAACAAAAAATTATCGGTTACAATTAAAGGATTTTTCTTTCTGGTAATGTTTCTGAAAAAAGAAAATACACCCACAAAAAAGCCTGCTAGCGAAGTAACTCCGATAAAAGCCAGACTCTCCCATGAAACGTGCTTTAAAACGGTTATTACTTTTGGCACAAAAGCGTAAGGTTTTCCTGATGGTAAGAATACGCCAGCTGGGTGTCCAAGATAGGCCCAAAAACCATAGGGGAATGCGGTGCGGTCGGTAACCGGGTCGTTTAACGAAATGATAATCTGAAGAATCAGAAATGGCAAAATGTACTGTACAGCAAAAAATAGTATTCCTTTTAACCAGCCAAATTTGTGGTTTTTATTTACAATTTGTGCGAGCAAATACAGACCAATAATAAAGCCATAAAACCCGAAGAAATACATGTGCATTCCACCAGCTAAAAAGGTGATAATCCCAATTATACCTGCCTTTAGAAAGGTTGGTTTCTTATCGAACATGATTACCAAATAAATCATCAGCGGAATCCAAAATAACCATGACAACGAGAAATGCCCGCCAAACCGCGCTATTTGTGGTGAAAGCATACAAATGCCAACAGTAACTACCGCAGAATAAATCCAATTTACGTCAAGTTCATAAAATATCAGAAACATAAAAATGGCTGCCAACACAATCGAAAAAATCATCAATAAATTCATAATCCCAACAATATTATCGCTAATGTCAACAAAATTATTACTGATAAATTTAACCGTATTAACTACCAAAGGCTGGCTTCCTGTAAAAAAAACCATCTCACCATAAGGGTAATTCATTCCATTCATTCGCATGGAAGATGTATCATATTTTAAATGATACATTGCCCCATAATATGCTTTGAAACCATCTCCTTTAGCAGAGAAATAGTAAATGCTTGGATCTTGAATTATTTTTCCGAAGAAAATAAAAATAATTATTACCGATACAATTGTGGATAGAAATATTCCTTTAATTTTTTTACTCATAAAAAATGGTGAATCTATTTTTTCTACAAATTAAACTATATTTGAAAATATTTAAGTATCTATTGAATGAATAATTTAAAAAAAGTTTCAATAATTGTTCCGTGTTATAACGAATCAGAAAGCTTGCTTCTTTTTTATAACGAGTTGACAAAACATCTTCCCGAAACTTATTTGTACGAAATAATTTTTGTGAATGATGGAAGCGATGATGGAACTTTGGAGATAATAAAAAATATTTCTAATAACCATTCTCAGGTTTATTACATCTCATTCTCACGCAACTTTGGACATCAAAATGCGCTTAAAGCCGGATTCGATTTGACAAGTGGAGATTGTGCAATTTGCCTCGATTCAGATCTTCAACACCCACCACAACTTATACCCGAATTACTGAAAAAATGGGAAGAAGGCTTTGAGTCGGTATTTACAAAGCGGATTGATCACGATTCGATATCGACTTTTAAAAAAATTACATCTAAAGCATTTTATCGATTGACAAATCATTTATCTGATGTACAATTGGAGGTAGGTGTTGCTGATTTTAGATTGCTAGACAGAAAAGTTGTTGATGCATTAAAAAATTTCTCTGAAAATGAGATTTTTCTGCGTGCTGTTATTCAATGGTTAGGTTTTAAACAAACATTTATTGAGTATAAAGCGGGCGAACGCATCGCTGGTGTTTCGAAATACACATTCAAAAATATGTTCTCATTTGCACTTTCCGGGATAACTGCTTTTAGTGTTAAACCACTACGATTTTCAATTTATTTGGGGCTCATTTTTGCATTTCTTGCATTTATTTATGGAATGTATGCTCTCTACGTTTTTATATTTACAGATGCTGCAATGCCCGGATGGACATCAATATTAATGAGTGTACTTTTTATTGGAGGGCTAAATCTTTTGATGCTAGGTATTATTGGAGAATATTTGGGTAAACTATTCATTGAAAATAAGAAACGCCCCAATTATATCATATCCGAAACTGATTTGTTAAAATAGATAACGAATGGCAAAATCATTGGTAAATACGAATGCAAAATTTGGGACTATGCCGGTTTTTCTCACGGCACTATCAACAATATTGGGAGCAATTCTTTTTCTCCGTTTTGGCTGGGCTGTGGGTCAGGTTGGCTTTTGGGGTGTTGTTGGAATTATTGTTCTCGGACATGCTGTTACCATTCCAACTGCTTTTGCCGTTGCCGAAATTGCAACCAACCAACGAGTGCAGGGAGGCGGGGCTTATTACATTATCAGCCGCTCGTTTGGGTTGAACATTGGGGGCGCAATCGGCATCACACTTTATCTTTCGCAAGCAATTAGTGTAGCCTTTTATGTTATTGCTTTTGCCGAAGCTTTCGAACCTGTAATTAGCTGGTTAAGCAATAATTACGGGATTGTTATTCCCGACATGCGGTTTATTTCCATTCCAACAATGATTCTTTTATCAATTCTAATATTGACAAAAGGCGCCAATTTCGGAATGAAAGCACTCTACCTGGTTGTTGCCATACTTTTAATTTCAATTGCCATGTTCTTTTTAGGCGATTCGCCAATAAAACCGGCAGAGGTAAACTTTCATGCAACTGTTCCCAATCACCTGAATTTCTTTTTTGTTTTTACAATTATTTTCCCTGCATTTACAGGACTCGCTGCAGGATTAGGTTTATCGGGCGATTTAAAAAATCCAAAGAAATCGATTCCGCGCGGAACACTTTGGGCAACCGTAGTTGGAATGGTTGTTTACATTGCTATTGCCTATAAATTTGCCATCTCTGCCACTCCCGAAGATATGGTAAGCGACCAATTAATAATGAGTAAAATTGCCATTTGGGGACCAATAATTCCCATCG
The DNA here is from genome assembly GCA_027011835.1 of Draconibacterium sp. Classification (GTDB taxonomy): domain Bacteria; phylum Bacteroidota; class Bacteroidia; order Bacteroidales; family Prolixibacteraceae; genus Draconibacterium. The sequence goes on from JALUZN010000161.1 coordinate 5,708, forward strand.
GACTGGCAGCCGCATCAATGAGTTCTGCCTTGGGCTCTATTATGGTTGCTCCCCGAACGTTGCAGGCAATTGGATTCGATGATATTTTCCCGCAGAAAGCAGTAAATAACTGGTTTGCAAAAGGAAAAAACGAAGACAATGAGCCGGTAAACGGTTCGATAATTACAATTATTATCGCTTTCTTTTTTATTATTGTTGGCGATGTAAACTTTGTGGCTCAAATTATCTCCATGTTTTTTATGGTTACCTACGGAGCAATCTGTTTAATCTCGTTTCTCGAGCATTTTGCTGCCGACCCGGCCTACCGCCCTACATTCCGTTCAAATTGGTACATCTCGCTTCTCGGGGCACTGTTCTCGTTTTGGCTGATGTTTAAAATGAATACACCTTACGCCGCTTTTTCGGTATTAATAATGGGCATTATTTATTATGTAATAATGACCAACAACCGAGAGAATCAGGGGCTGAATAAACTTTTCAGAGGAGTGATTTTTCAGTTAAGCCGACGACTGCAAATTATGCTGCAACGCGCCGGTAACGAAAAAGATAAAAGCTGGCGCCCCTTTGGTGTTTGTATTTCGCACGACACATTTAAACGCCGTTCGGCTTTCGATGTTATGCGTTGGATTTCGTATAAATATGGCTTCGGAACGTACATTCATTTTATAAAAGGTTTTTTAAACGAAGAGACAACAAAAGAGTCGAAAGATGTACTTGCACGCCTTATTCAACTCTCGGCAGGAAACAAAAGCCGGGTTTATCTCGATACAATAATTTCGCCGTCGTACACATCGGCAATTGCACAAGTAGTTCAGCTTTCGGGTATTTCGGGCAAAGGAAATAACCTTATTTTATTCGAATTTTCGAGAACCGACCCGGGCAATTTAAAAGAGATTAGAGACAATTATAATTTAGTTGAATCGGCCGGATTCGATATCTGTATTCTAAATTCATCGTATAAAAGTTTTGGTTATAAAACTGAATTGCATATATGGATAAGCCCCGAAGATTACCGGAATGCAAACCTGATGATTCTTTTAGGTTATATAATTTTGGGGCACCCCGACTGGAAAAAAGGGAAAATAAAAATATTTGCCCTCTATCCCGAAGAGTCGATTGAAGAGAAACGTAAACAACTGCTCGAGTTGATAAAAACCGGGCGGCTGCCAATCAGCCCGGCAAACGTCTCAATGGTTCAGTTTGAAACCGGAGAACGGAAAAATGTTATTATGAAACACTCGGCCGATGCCGACTTGACGTTAATCGGGTTTACCTCGGAAGCATTAAAAAATACCGAAGAACTTACGGAAGGCTACAACGACTTGGGAAATATTTTGTTTGTAAACGCCAACCGTGCAAAAGCAATAAACTAAAGAGAAATAACGTTTTTAATTTTCAGATAAAAACTACGTAATGGATAAAATTGCCATATTTCCGGGCTCGTTCGACCCTTTTACAATTGGGCACGAATCGATTGTGCAACGGGCACTTCACATGTTCGATAAAATTGTGATTATGATTGGGTACAATGCCAATAAAAAATCGTTCTACCCTATTGAAAAAAGACAAAAGTGGATTAATCAGGTTTTTCAGAATGAAACGAAAGTTGAAGTGCAAATTTACGACGGATTAACTGTTGACTTCTGTAAAAAAGTAAATGCCCGGTATATTTTACGCGGGATAAGAACGTCTTCCGATTTTGAATACGAACGTGCCATTGCGCAGGTAAATAAAAAAATGCACCCCGAAATTGAATCGGTATTTCTGTTAACTCTGCCCGAGCATACTCCGGTTATGGCAACTATTGTTCGCGATATTATTTATCATGGTGGCGACGCCAGTATGTTTTTACCCAAATCGTTAAATTTTGAAGAGTTCAAACTTGATAAAAATAAGTAGCGAACAATGCACAAAATTACACTTCTGTTTCTGCTCCTAATGGCGGGAATTCCGGTTATAGGTTCAACAACAATAAGTTGTACCGATTTGGCTTATGCCGGCAGAAAACTAAATTTCTATTCATACTCCGACCCCATTGCCAAAGAGAGCAACCCGGCATTTATTCTTCAATTCGACAATAATGGAAAAAGCAGTGCAACAGTAAATTTTAAAACCACAGGTTTTGTTTTTTGCGACTTCGATATTTACCACGGAATGCTTTTTATTGAACCCGGGAAACCGGTAGAATTACTGTTGCCTCCGGTACATAAAAAATCGTTTGCCGACCAAAAAAACCCCTACTTTAGTCCGGTGGCATTTTGGTTTAAAACCAAAAGCAACAACCAACTTAACGACCAGATTTCCGATTTCACACAACAGTTTAACCGGCTAACCAACAAATATTTCAATCAACTCTATTTCCGGCAATCGCAACAGATTTTCGATTCGCTGGTCTGGTTTATCGATAAAGATTTTGGTAACATTAAAAACGAAACTTTTCTGTTTCATAAAAGTGCAAAACTAAAAATGGTTGAGGCCGAAGCTTTTCGGTTGAAACCGGAACAAATAGCCGGCTTTTTCATCAACACAAAAAGTAAGTTTTGGTTGTCGCCTGAATTTATTGATGTTTTTGAAAAAGCCTTTACCAATCAGCTTAGTTTTACAGCAAATTCGGTAAAAGAGAGTTCGTTACGCGATGCGGTAAATCAAGCCAATTTAAATGCAATACAGAATTTTGTAAAAACCCAATTCTCGGTTTCGGGCGAATTGGTCGATTTAATTTCAATAAAATTGCTTTACGATGCTTTTTATTCGAATGAATTTTCGAAAAGTGCAATTAATAAGATGATTCGAAATAAAAAATTCACACAAAACAAAAACAGAATTATTAAAGAAGCGGCCCTGCGCAGCGCAACAAAATTCAAATTCTTACAAAAAGGAACTCTTGCTCCGGCAATTTGTTTACAAAACTTAAACGAACAACAAATTTGTACCAATAAAGAAAAGACAAAATTTAAGTACATTATTTTTGCCGATACCGAGATGATTGTTTGTCGCGAACAATTGAAATACCTTTCGAAAATAGAACAACGTTTTCAAAAATACCTCGAAATATTTGTGGTTTTACGCAATACCAATTTAAAAAACATAAAAGATTTTGTCGAAGCAAATAAGATTGTTGGCACAAAACTAATCGATAAGGAGAATAAATTTATTACCCTCTACAAAGTAAAATCGTTTCCTCAATGCTATCTTTTAAACGAAAAACATAAAGTTCAGTTTACCGACACAAAATCGCCCCTCGAAGGGTTTGAACAACAATTTGGCAAGTTTCTGCAAAACGAACTTTTTATGCGCCGCCGGAATCAGTCGAAATAAAATAGTGTTGAAGTAAAACCTATGGAGGTTATAGTTTCACTTGTACACCATTGCAATTAGCAATAAAGAACAATTATCGGTTTTAAATTTTCATATGTATTTTTTAAAACTTCACCCAGACTGTTTTTCTTAAACCAGCGCACTTCAAGTATGTTTTCTTCGGTTTGCGGAGTTCCATTTTCGCTTCCTGCATACTCCATCTCAAACCAAAAAGTCTCTTTAAAAATCCACTCGCCTTCCGACTCTTTATATGGCGAAATAAAAATATGAAATGTAGATGGCAACTGTTTTACAATTTTATGCCCCGCAATTCCACACTCTTCGGCAACTTCGCGTAAAGCAGCTTCGCGGGGTGTTTCTCCGGCATCTATTTTTCCCTTCGGCAAATCCCATTTTTTATTCCTAAAAATAAAAAGCATCTCACTCTTTCTGAAAACAACTCCACCCGCAGCAGGAACCTGATTAAATGCCGGTTTAAAAATTGTCTCAAAAAAGTATTCGGGCGACGAATGCGTTAAAAATAGTTCGAGGCTGCTCTCTGCAATAAAACGTAAAAACCACGCTTTTACAGCTTTTACTGAGGTCAAATTATCGACCCGATTAATTGATTGATTAATTGTTATTTCACGCTCTGCGGCTATTACAATCTTCCGGTCGTTAAAAAAAACTTCGTACATTTGCGATGAATTAAAATTGCATATTTATTATGAAATCAACAGAAATTGAAGTTACAAAAAAATTACTTGAAATTAACACCATAAAAATTCAACCCGAGAATCCATTCACCTGGGCATCGGGATGGAACTCGCCAATTTATTGCGACAACCGCAAAACGCTTTCGTACCCTGCAATTCGCACCTATATTCGCGACCGTTTTGTTGATATAATAAAAGAGAAATATCCCGAAGCAGAAGTAATTGCCGGAGTTGCAACCGGCGCAATTGCAATTGGGGCTCTGGTTGCCGATGTTTTAGGATTGCCCTTTGTTTATGTGCGCGCAAAACCCAAAGGACACGGACTGGAAAATATGATTGAAGGCGACCTCGACAGTACAAAAAAAGTGGTCATGGTTGAAGATTTGGTTTCAACCGGAATAAGCAGCTTAAAAGCCACCGAAGCGGTCCGAAATTATGGTGCCGATGTAATTGGAATGGTTGCTATTTTTACCTACAACTTTCCTATTGCTAAAGAAAATTTCGAAAAGGCAAATGTTAACTTAACTACATTAAGTAACTACCACATATTAATCGACACTGCTGTAGAAATTGGCGAAGTTACTGCCGACCAGGTCGATACACTTATGAGATGGCGCGAAGCACCCGAAGTTTGGGGAAAATAACAGAATTGCATTCCAATTCTCACCCGTCTTCTTTTTATTCACAAAAAGTTATTTATGAGTTTAAATAAATATACAAGCGACGTAAAACTGGTTCCTCACAACCAGCAAGTGGTTTTTAATTACCTGTCGAATTTCGAAAATCTGTCGGACTACCTGAATTCGGGATTAATTGAAAAAATTACCGAAAAAATCCCACAGGTTAAAATTACCGATTTTCACTCCGATGAGAATTCATGCAAATTCAACATTACCGGTTTTGGCGTTGCCGAAATTAAAATTGTTAACCGCGAACCTTATAAAACCATTAAAGTTGAAAGTTCG
>JALUZN010000162.1 GCA_027011835.1 Draconibacterium sp.
CACTTTTATTGAAAGTTCAAAAGCCATTTTATAAATGTCCAAGTCTTTGTAACTACTCATTAAATTTTGTTTTTGTTGTTGTAATTTACTCGAAACACGTTAACCGGCAACGAGTAACGAGTAACGAGTAACGGGTCAACTAAAAATACCCTTCCCGTTTTTTCTGTTCCATACTTGCTTCCTGGTCGAAATCGATAACCCGGGTGGTACGTTCCGAAACCGTAACAGTCATCATCTCTTCAACAATTTTTTCAATGGTGTCTGCTTCCGATTCAATGGCTCCGGTAAGCGGGTAACAACCCAGTGTGCGGAAACGTACTTTTCGCATCTTTGCTTTGTCGCGCAACTCTTTTGGCATTCTTTCATCGTCGACCAAAATTAAACTTCCGTCCACATCGACAACCGGACGCTCTTTGGCATAGTAGAGCGGAACAATCGGAATATTTTCCAACCTGATGTACTGCCAGATATCCAGCTCTGTCCAGTTCGAAATTGGGAAAACCCGAATCGATTCACCTTTTTGCACTCTGGCATTGTATATGTCCCATAATTCGGGGCGTTGATTTTTGGGATCCCACTGATGGAATTTATCGCGGAACGAAAAGATGCGCTCCTTGGCACGCGATTTCTCTTCGTCGCGTCGTGCTCCGCCAAATGCTGCATCGAATTTGTATTTGTCGAGGCCGGCAAGCAGGGCTTGTGTTTTCATTAAATCGGTGTGCACTTTGCTTCCGTGAGTAAATGGGCCAACACCGCTTTCGAAACCTTCTTTGTTGTAATGAACAATTAAATCCCAACCTTTATCTTTTGCGTATTTCTCGCGGAAATCAATCATCTCTTTGAATTTCCATTTCGAATCGATATGCATAAGCGGAAAAGGAACCTTGCCCGGATAAAATGCCTTTTCGGCCAACCGAACCATTACCGACGAGTCTTTTCCTATTGAGTAGAGCATTACCGGATTCTCGAACTCGGCAGCAACTTCGCGAATAATATGAATTGCCTCCGCTTCAAGTTCTCTTAAATTTGTTAAACTATATTCGTTCATAAATAAATACTCTTTATCTTTTTATTGAAGTTGTTTAAAATTTAGAATCAAGATACTAGAATCAAAACACAAGATAAGAAATAGTGTTTCAGTTTAATCTTAACAATCTCATTCACTTTAATTCTGTTTTAAGGCGAGCAAAGATAAAATTTTTATAACAACCGTTATTCCTTTTTGAGTATGGGGAAAGTTAAAAAAGAAAAAAATAATTTAGAAACTCCAGAAATAGGGGATAAGCAGGAGCGATAAAATAAAGGCGAGGATATTAAGAGGCAGACCTATTTTTAAATAATCGCTGAATTTATAGTGCCCGATTGCCTGAATAATAAGATTTGTTTGATACCCGATTGGAGTTGAAAAGCTTGCCGATGCAGCAATGGCAATAGTTACAAAAAAAGGTTTTGGGTCGACACCCAGCTGTTGTGCTGCCGAAAGTGCGATTGGGAAAACCAATGCTGCTGCTGCATTATTTGTAATAATTTCGGTAAAAATAGAAGTGAGGAGATAAATTGCCGCCAACACGCCAACGGGCCCCATGTTGTGTGCAAGTTTTATAGTTGTTCGTGCAATTGCCTCGGCAGTACCCGAGTTTTGCATGGCTTTACTTATGGCAAATGCACAGGCAATGGTTATTAATACATCCCAGCTTATTACTTTTGTATAACGTTGTTGTGGAAGTATTTTCATCCAAATAAGCAGAATGGCTGCAATGGATGAGAAATAGAACATATCGAAATTTATGTTTTCGGGCGACGAGATAAACTTGCCAACCGTTGAGCCAATAATCATAAAAAGTAATATGCCAAATGCGAGCCATTTTTTCCAGAAAGTACCTGTCGAACGGTAGTCGCGAATGTACGATGTGAGGTAAAATACTTTTGATTCGCCCCAGTTCTCAATAAACTGCTCGGTAGTTAAAAGAATCAGGTTATCGCCAGGTTTTAATTTCAGCTTGTCTTTGTTGGTTGTAATGCGTTCTCCGTTGCGGTGAATTGCAATTACAACAGCTTTGTAATGTTCGTAGAAATTGAATTCGGGAATGGTTTTTCCAACTCCCGGAAACCGCGGGGCAATAACTGCTTCGTACTGTTTTAGTTTGTCTTTTGGAATGCCCCGAACTAAATCGATACCACCTAATTTTATGTTTTCGTTTGCTAAAATATAGTTCAACCGGTCCGATTTTCCGGCAACTAAAAGTTTATCGTTTTCTAAAAGCGTAAATGTGCCTTTTTGTGTTTCAATAATATTGCCATCGCGAACAATACTCTGTACCAACAGATTTTTCAACTCTTTAATTCTCCCGTTTTTAAGTTCGAGGCCAATTAATTTGCTGTTTTCCGGAATAGAAATATCGTAGTGGTAATCTTTAAATTCGGTTCTGCTTTTTGCATTAAAGAATATTTTTTCGCCCGGAAGAAATTTATTGCTCATTACCGACATATAAATTGTACCGATAACGGCAATAAAACCACCAATTTTTGCAAGCTCGAACATTCCAAATCCTTGATATCCGTTTTCGAGGATTAAACCGTGAACAACAAGGTTGGTCGATGTGCCGATAAGAGTACACATTCCGCCAAAAATTGTAGCGTACGAGAGAGGAATCAGGAATTTTTTTGATGACAAGTTTAATTTTTCTGTCCACTTTTTAATAATAGGAGCAAAAATAATTACCACCGGAGTGTTATTCATAAAAGCCGACAGAATGGAAACGGGTAACATAATGCGTGGAATAAGAAAAACCATTTTCCCCCGTTTGCGTGGCAAATAAGTTTGTGCAACCCTGTTTAATATACCCGACTGGCGAATTCCTTCGCTAACTAAAAACAGAATACCAATGGTAATCATTCCTTTGTTTGCAAAGCCTTCCAGCATTTCCGAATCGGAAATAATGCCGGTTGCCATTAAAAACGTTGCAGCTGAGAAAAAAACAAGTCCCGGTCGCATTATCTCTTTTGTCAATGCAAGAATTGTAAAAAAGATAACAGCTAAAACAATATATCCTTCCAGAGTTAGCAAATTAGTTGTATTTATTCTCGATTTTTAAAAATCAAATCTAGTATTAATATTGAATC
>JALUZN010000163.1 GCA_027011835.1 Draconibacterium sp.
CTTTTTTTCATTTTTTTTTTTTGCAATTTATATTGTTTCTAAATAGGAGTTTTGGTTTTGTTGCAGGATTTATGCCGGCCCGCTCGGCTGCCCGCCTCGACCCGGTGGAAGCTATGAATGCGGTGTAAGAAACCCACATATAAATAATCCTTAGATTTTTCTTTTATCAGGATCTTGCCTGTTTGCAAAAAACGAAAGAATTTCAATTCTACTACCTGGCATTTCTCTGTAATACAATGAGTTTAATTTTTTTATAACCACTCTTCTGATGTTTTGCTTTTCCGAGATTGGAAACAAACCCGGGTTAATAGAGATTAAATTTAATATCCTTTCAAGTTCGTTCGATAAACGACTTAATTCTCTTTCAGTCCAGCTTTCTTCGAGATATTTAAATGTAGCTTTTAATTCATCAAGCGCATTATCTGTCCACTCAATTTTATAGCCACTCTTCATAAACTTTACGTGCTTCTGAATGAGAATTTAGTTTGCCGGAATCTGCATCGGAGATACCTTTTTTTAATGACATTTTTTCTGCGTCAGATATATCACTCCACCAATCTTTTGATTGATTATTGCGCAAATCAAGAATTTTCTGGATTAAAGATTTGTCATCCAAAGTGGTTAGCCACTGTATTAGTTCTATCTTAATATTTTGAATGTCTGCTTCCATAAATACAAAGATAATACTTTTAAGTAGCTAAACAGCCACTCATTTGTTTTAAATGAAAAATTCGCATTTACTAATTGAATTTTGCATGCTACTTTTTTTAGTGAAGTTGTTTAAAGTCAAAATGAAAATCTGCGAGCAACATCTTGATTCCTCACTACCGCAAGATTGCCGCATAGCAATCCCTTCGGGACATCGTGTGGTTTAGCTTTATAATGGAACGCGATGCAATCGCGCACCAGCGTGCGGAAAATCGAATACCAACCAGCATCGTCAACTCCTAAAATTTTACCGTACACGAACCAATTGTTGCTGGTAGCCCGCAAAAATTCCAACTCCGTTTTTTATATTACTGTAAATTATTACCGGTGGCGAGTTTAAATCGCCACGATTTGATATTTGTAAAACATAATCTTTTAAATACTTATAGTAATCGATACTAAGATCTGAATACGACACCCACTCTTCATCGGAAACTGTATCGCCCGTATTTTTAAAGTTATCTAAATTGGTAAAATAAATCTCGGCATTTTGACTCCCTTTTTCGTGCATAAGCAGGGTTGCACTTTCGTACGGTGCCTGATAAAATATTGCCTTATGCGAAAAACACTTTCGCAACTTAAACAGAGAAGGCGACCTATATGTATGTTTCGCACAAACTGCGTTAGTATTTAAAAAACTGAGTATATCATTTTTATCGTAAAAACTTGCGTTTACAAGTGTCGAGTTTAGGCAACTATCAATATTGAACGAGTAAAATTTCTCACCTTTCAATACTTTTAGTTTATTGATAAAAATTTGGGGAATATTTTCTGCTTCCATAAGTTCAAAAAGGTGATTATTAAAGCAGTATATATTAAAGCCCGTTTCCGGATCGAATCCGAGAATACGCACGCTTGCAAAAATAGGGTCACTAACTTTGGGGCTTATTTTAAAACTAATTTTACTGTACACATCATCAATAAAGTTATTATGAAGTACCGGTCCGGGATTATTGTCGAAAACAAAATTATCTATCTGTGATTTTGATGGTATATAACTTTCGGAAAAAACAGTGTCGAACCCATTAACCAAAACGGTTAAAAAATATCTCTTATTTTCAATAGGTTTTGTGTCGGAAATATACTTTCCGCCTTTGGCATTTTTCAAGTTAATTATTTGTCCTTCCTCTGTTTTTATAGTTACCAATGCATTGCTTATTCCGTAGTTCTTTACACTATCAATATGATGTGTGTAATATACATCTACTTCCCAGTTAGTATCAGATGAAAAAAAACACGTTACTGCGATTTTTTTCTCGGTTAGAGGAATGTCTAAATCAAAATCACGCAGGCAACTGTTTAACAAAAAAAATAAAATAAACATTGGAGATACATAAATTAATATGTTAATTACTTTTCTCATTCTATTTAATTTTTATTCGATAGCTAACAGATGGTAATATGCCAAAAAGAGAGAAATTTTTATACCCACCTGAAACTCTACCTTTATCTAAACTTTTCCGGTAGGTAATAAAAAACGGATTGTTTTGATTATAGAGGTTATAAATAGATATGTTCCAAATGCGTTCACCATATTTTTTTTGTTTCACAAAATCAACACCTACATCCATTCTATGATAGTTGGGTAGCCTGTAGTTGTTAAGCCCCGAATAGTAAATTGCTTTTTCTGGCGACCTGGTGGGAATATCGTCTGAATAGTAATCTTCCAAAGCCCCGTAAAATTCGCCTTTTTTATAAATCTCTTCGCCATTATATGCAGTCTCAGAGATAGTTATAGGAGCACCTGTTGATAGCACCCACGACATTGACAAGTCGATATTTTTTCTCAGTTTATAGGCAAAAACAATGTTAAATTTATTTCTAATATCATATCTAAACGGGAATGCTTTCCCATTGTTTAGCTCATTAAATTTCCTAAATGCCCACGACAAGTTGTAACCAATCCATCCTGTTGCTTTTCCTTTTTTCTTTTTCATAAATAATTCTAAGCCATAGGCATTACCTGTTCCACTGGTAACTTTATCGTACCAACTATTGTCTAAATTAAAAAACGACTCGCCGTTGCGATAGTTTATAACTCCTTCCATAGTTTTTAGATATATTTCTGAACTAAATTCCCACATACGTTTAAAAGTGTAGTATATACCAAACTCTGTTTGCTGCGAAACAGAGGGCTTTAATTCCTTTATTGCAGGAACCCAAATATCAACCGGATAACTTGCACTGTTATTAACTAACAGATGTAAGGGTTGTACCATTTTTGAATACCCTAATTTTACCGACAAATTGCGTGAAAGTATAACATTTGCCAACAAACGTGGCTGAATTGAGAAATAGTTTAATCCATAGCTTTTATAGTATAATCCGTTACTCCCAATATTTACTGACAACCAATCTGTAATTTGAAGCTGATTTTCTATATAAACATAAAATTCGTTAGTATTTATTTTTTCCGCAAACATTTGCTTATTTGTACTAATATCGCCCGAAGAGCTGAACTTTTCGGTATGTTTTCCTGGCAAATAAAAATTAAAGAGTGCTTTTGCTCCAAATTTTATTGAATAGTTTGGTAAAAAATAGTAGTCGAAATCGAAAACTGCACCATAATTGTTTATGCCAGAGTAATTGTATGAACGGAAAACAGTGTGTACAGTGTCGTAAACCGACTCTTCATCCGAAATATAGTCGAAACCGTATTTATACTTATAAGACGAATAGGTTAAAGTTGTATTGGCAAAAAACTTTTGAGTTATTATTTTATTCCACCGTAACGATGTTGTAATGTTTCCCCACTGATTCGTAAAGTCGGTCTTATAATCAACGTTTTCCAAATAACTCTTTTCTCCCGGAATTTTTCGCTGTTTACTCTCTTTTTCTTTGATATAAAAATTATCGTTACCAATGTAAGCACTTAAATAAATTCGGCTGGTTTTTGAAAGAATAAAGTTTGCTTTGGCAATAAGATCGTAAAAGTAGTAGCCACTCCATGTTTTTATTGAGGTACCCATATCGTTATATTCCAACATTGAATTTAGAGGAGTAAAAAACAGGTCGGCATACGTTCTGCGGGCAGAAACAATATACGACGATTTACCTTGGCGAATAGGTCCTTCAACTAAAAACTTTGCGGCAATTGTACCAATTGTTATATCGGCTTTTGTGTCAAATAAATTACCCTCCTTCAATCTCACATCAATAACCGACGACAGTCTGCCGGCATAACGTGCAGGGAAACCTCCCTTGTAAACATTGACATTCTTAACTGCTTCAGGCGTAAAAACAGAAAATACCCCTAACAAGTGATTCACATTATAAACAGGCACACCGTCTAACAACATCAAGTTTTGCCCACGGCTTCCGCCTCTCACAAATATTCCTGATGTCCCATCGCGGCCTTTTTGTATTCCAGGCATCAGTTGAAGGCTTTTTAGAATATCTTTTTCGCCCATTAATCCGGGAATCAATTCTAACTCTTTACCCGTAAAGAAAACATTACCAAGAGAATGTTTTATGGTGTGTAGACTCTTTGGTTGTGCCAATACCTCTATCTCATTAATACTGTTGTTGCTTTCTAAATTTATAACTAATACGGTATCGGAAGTAGAACTAAAATGCATTGTTTTGGGTACAAACCCCACATACGACACGGATATGTTTACAAACGGTTTTTTTACTGCTATGTTAAAATATCCATAAGCATTTGTAATTACAACTTTGTTCGAAAAAACATCAACAATATGTGCATTCGACAGAACCTCTCCACTCTCTATATCTTTTACAAAACCACTTACCATTATGGTTTGACTTAATGATTTTAAACTAATTAGCAATGCAAACATCAAAACAATGATATTGTAAATATTTTTGGCAACTGGTTTTAACATCGTATTATGTCCTTATTATAATTCGTAAAATAAGTATCTTATAAATTTTATAAGATACTTATTAAAAAACCATTAATCTTGATAAGATATTGTTTTGTATGTGGGAATTCCGCTCGATTTAAATTTAGAAGTATAACTGTAAACTATTAAATCGCTTACATTGGGATTTAAAGATATCCAACTGCGACTGGCATAATATACATACACAGAATTTCTTGTTGTTCCAAAATAACGGTCAGAAACAGTGCCGTTAAACTCTTCAACAACGCTTCCATCTAATAAGCCTTCCCAGTGTGTTGATTGATTCTTTACATCATAACTGGCTCTCATACTCCTATACTTTCTTCGGCTATATTTATATTGCTTTAATCGCAAAAAGAATTTATACCCAACTGCGTAATTTACCGTACCAGTATAAGGATTTACACTATGTACGTAAGTAAAGAGAACTCTTTCCAGAGAATAATTAAGTCTCCTGCTTCCTGTCGAATTGTATAATAATCCACTTACCAAAAACTCTTGTCCCTCTGCTGATTTTAGGTTATTCTTATAAGGATCGAAAACTACTATATTCTTTGTAGCTGATTTCTCTTGGCGTGGTGTATCTTTTAACTCACGTAATGCTTTAGTATTACCATCCAAAACTATATATTCAGTACTTTTTGTAAAAAAATACAACGAAGTACCTATTTTTACAACACCTTCAATGTTTAAAAGTTTACCCAATGCTTTTGAGTAGAATGGTAATTCAAATTCATCATTTTTGTTAATGTATTTTGAATACTTTCCTCTAAGTTCCAACCTGATATCTTCTGTTTTAGCTTCAAAATACAAATTTTCGGCATTTAGAAGAAATGTGTTAGCCGAAGTAAATCCTAATGATTGTTCCCACAATTTATATTCATCATCATTAGTATTTTGTAGGACTGCCAATGTACTATCAAAATATTCTTGTGATTTAAACACCAAATACCCGTTTTCAACATACACATCGGGTTTAACCGCTACTTGCGGTTGTACTTCGTCAATTAAGACTTGTTCATCACTTTTCTGGCAACCATTAAAAATGGTTAACGCCACTGCTACAATAGCAAAAACTAATAATTTTTTCATTTCTTTGTAAAATTGTGTGGAGCAGGGAGCTGTTTACTCCCTCTCCACGTTATACAATAAGTTTCTGCAACCCGGTTCTTTTTATAAGGGCTGGGTTGCTTTTCGCCCTTGGGTTTATATTTATATTAGACTTGATAGAAATTTAGATTTTTAGACACAAGACTACATGACACAAGAATTTCTAAAAAAAATAATTCCATATCTTTTCAAAAATTTGGTTGTTACAAGTTGTCACCTAAACAACTGTAACGGATTAATATAAAGAACTTCTTCCCTGGATTTTTTAATGGTTGCCAAGGGTTATAAATCGTTAGTCAAATATATGCTTTTACCTTTTACAAAAAGCTGTATTTCATTTTTTTTGCAATTTATATTGTTTCTAAATAGGAGTTTTGGTTTTGTTGCAGGATTTATGCCTGCACGCTCGGCTGCCCGCCTCGACCCGGTGGAAGCTATGAATGCGGTGTAAGAAAAACACTCTACCATTTATAAGTAAACGAAACCTATGGGATTATTGGAAACATAGTAACCTGCTTCTCTTTATTACTGCTTTTATAGTAGTACCAAGGGTTATGGCGGTTATAAACGTTATAAACCGAAAAGTTCCAAAGAACGGTTTTGTTTTTATGCTTTCGCTCTATAATATACGATAAGTTTAGCCGATGAAAAGCAGGCATTTGATAGTTGTTTACAGTATTTACTAAACTTCGTTTTTCAAACCGTTCAGATGTTGTCTTATCCATTATTGGGAAAGGCGTGCCACTATACTCTTGTTCTGCCAATGTAATAAAAGCCCCCGAAGCAAAAACAAAACTTGTGGAGATTGAATGGCTAATTGTTTTGCCTTTCTTTATTTTTTCAACACAAATATAGTTTGAACTTATATTCAGTTGATGTGGGCGTGAGTAGGCATACGGAAAGGTTTTGCCAAAGTTTATCTCGTTAAATTGGCGTGTACTTTTTGAGAGCGTATAACTAATCCACCCAGATAATTTCCCAATCTTCTTTTCTGCCATAAACTCTATCCCGTAGGTTTTCCCTTTACCCTGCACAACATAATTTTCCCAGCTTTCACCCTGCTCTTTTATTCCCAATGCACCCGGTTTATATCGTACAACATTGTGTAACAAAGAGTAATAAGTTTCTACCGAAAAATGGTATTTTGAAGTAGGTTTCCAAAAAATACCTGTGGAAAAAAGGTCGGATGTTCCGGGTTTTATCTTATTGGTTGACGACACCCACAACTCTGTTGGAATACCCAAAGTTGTATTTTTAAGCTGATGTAAAAATTGAGTCATTCTCGAATAAAATATTTTTCCCGACACGAAATTTGAAATTGAATAACGCAAAGATGCTCGCGGGCGTAAACTCCAGTAGTTTTTACCCGGTGTTGACATCATTCCACCGCGCAAACCAAAATTGCCTTTTATCTTTGGGGCAATATTTATGTCACTCTCAAAATAGAGTTCTGAAATTTTGTTCTGTGTAAAAACATCGGAGTTTAATACAAACAATTCCTCAGGCGATTTATAAGATATTATCTCGGGGCTGAATGTTTGATTGGAAAAATTAAATCCAAACTTGGCACTCATATTTGTAAATGGAAACCAGTCGAAATCGCCTCTTACAGTCCAGTCGGTTAAATTGTTGTATCCTCTGTACTCTCTTTCTCCTTTCTTATCATATTTATTTAAGTAATCTTGTTCAAAACGGCTATTATAAGCAGAGAAATTAGCAAACAATTTACGAGAAAAAATATGGTTCCACCGTAAAACAGTTGTCTGGTTTTGCCAAAAGTAGGTAAACTTGGAATAGTCGTACGCTTCTCTTCCTACATTCTCTTCTGCCCAAAAAGCATCGCTTCCGGTATAAAAGCTCAAATAGAGGCGATTTTTCTGATTTATTTTCCAGTTTACTTTTGCATTTATATCCCAAAAACCATAAGTAACAGTTTGTTCGGTATCGTATAATTTTTGAGCAGTAAGTAAAATTACATCGGCCCATGTTTTGCGTGTCGAAACCATAAACGATATTTTGTTTTTTAAAATTGGTACTTCAAGTGTAAATCGGCTTGCAATTGGACTTATGGAGAAAACACCCGATATTTTTTCCATATTTCCCTCCTTCATCCTAATATCGAGAACGGAAGACAATCTGCCACCAAAACGGGCAGGTAGATTGCCTTTATACAGTTTTGTTTCGCTAATAGCATCGTTGTTAAAAACCGACATAAAACCCCACAAATGGTTTGCATTGTACACCGGCACACCGTCTAATTGAATTAGTGTTTGGTCGGGGCTGCCACCGCGAACGCTAAACCCTGTAGAACTCTCTGCCGAAAAAGAAACGCCCGGCAACATTTGAATTGCTTTAAGCAAATCGGGCTCGCCAAGCACCAACGGAATTTGTTCTACCTGTTTGGCACTTAATTGGTGCATGCCCATTGTTGGCGAAAGCAAAAATTCTTCGGCAGAAGTGGCTTTAATATTAACCTCATTAATTTTGTTGTTGGTTGCCAATTGTATGTTTATAGTTGTATCTTGAGTTAGTTTCAGCAATATTTGTTTAGGCTCGTAACCAACAAATCTGCAAATTGCCGTTGCTTTTCCACTATCGATGGTAATGCTATAAAAACCGTATTGGTTGCAACTTGTGCCAACCTGTTTCTCTGGGAAAAAGACAGTTGCTCCGGGAAGCTGTTCGCGGCTTGCCACATCGGTAATATAACCACTTATTGTTATTTTATTTTGAGCTAATCCTAACAATGGGAAAAGTAGCACAAGAAGAAAAAAGAAATAATATTTGAGGTTAATGTTCATTTTCATCTTCTATTTTTTGAAACTCTTTTGATGCTGAGGTAAACGAACCAAAAATACCTGTTCCACCATTAATATTTGAATAAACAGGTATAGGCATATAACCTAAAAACATACCCTCTTCTCCTGCGTCTTCCTCTAATTCAGACATTTTCATACTCGACTTCATATATTTATCTAGATTACAATCGACCGAAAGCAAAACAACTTCCAACGGACGACCAATAGTTTCAAAGGCAAAATAAATATCTACATCTTTTTTGTTTACAAATTGGTTGGTAAACCTTAAATAATACATATAATCGAATTTGTATGAATAGTACTCGGTTGGTGTGCGGTTAAAGGCATCGGCATATTCAAAATCGGAAGAGACACTATTGGCTATTCCTTTTTTCTGATTATCAGATGCTCCGCTATATCCGGTGGCTGATAGCCAGAAATAATTCGGGTTGGTTTTCTGAAGTTGAAGATGCAATTGAAATTTCCGACGGTGGGTTCCAAGCGTATCTATCTCGCACTTTTTATCAATTGCTTTTGGCAGGGTTGTTTCTGCCCAAATGGTTTTACCATTAACCGTAGCTTCTATTCTGTACCTTTTGTTTGGCGACACTGTAAAAGGCAAAACATACTGGCTGCTATCTTCCCACATAAGTTTGCCAACATTTATTTTATCCTCAAAAAACTCTATTGTGGCATCTGTAACTGGTTCAAACTTTGCATTTGCAGTAACTGCCCGCGAAAACGACAAATAGGCAACAACAGTATCTTTACAAGGGGTTAAAATACAGTTTAAAACAACTTCTCTGTTTTGTTTGCCCAACTGTATATTTACATCCTCAACACAACCCCAAAGTGGTATTAATAAAAACGATATAACCAAATATCTTATTCCCTTCATTCGAATTATAATCTATAATTTAAATTGATAAATAGGAATCTGAATTTTAAATTGTAAATATCTATATAGATGGTTTCCAATAAGCAACGGGTAGTCGCTATAAACTACACCTTGTCGTGTAAAACCATGACAATACTCGAACATAACATCTACATTGCTAATTTTAAACCCTGCTGCCAGCTTTAAATTATAAGAAGTTTTCTTCATATCTACATTGCTGCTTAATGCTCGCGAGAATTCAAATTCGGGATAAACAAAAAAATGGTCGCTAACAAAGAATTTTACACCGCCCGAAAGGGCAATTTGTGGGAAAGATTCGTTTTGAGAATAAATAGTTATTGCTTTATATCCATAACCTATATCATTTGGTACACTTTTTTCAAACTTCACTTTACTGTTAAGCGAGTAAAAATTTAATTCAATAATTTGGTGGATACGAGGTTTCCATTGCTGTTCTACAAAAGCACCTGCCGACCAACCCATTCCAAAATCCATCGACAATTCACCATATGCCAAATGTTCATAATAAGCAGGAAAGAACCCTATGGCACCTCCGGTTAATCCCACCTCGGTTTTATGCTGTGCCTGAACAACCGTTACCGTATATATGGTTAATAATAAAAATAATACTGTTTCCTTTTTCATTGTTTTTGGTTATTAGAGCATTGCCAATAAAAAGGCAATGCTCTGTAATATATTATCTAATTTGAATAAACCAATGTTCCGTGTGTTGAAGACATATAATCTGACCAAAAATCGGAAACATTAACGTTATGGCAAGTTGGTGGAGTACCTGGAGTTACACCATCAATAATATCATCATAAATAACTGTAGTATATATATGAGTTTTGTGCGTTGAACGCTCTGTAGGAGGATTTGCATTATATTCATTAACATATTTATAATTATCATTTCCACCTATTTCTTTTTTCTTCGTTTTCCAATTAAAATATGTCGCTCTGGCTAATTTCGCACCAAAACGTCTCTTATAACTATGAAACCGATAATAATATCTCCATTTAAATGCATATGTAACCCACTGAAGTTCACCATCTACCCATTTTTGCAATTGCAACTCAATCCAATCTCTTTTTAAATCTAACGAACATCTTAATCGTCCATCAGCTAAAACAACACCTTTTAGTTTATATTCACCACCTTTTAAAAGGTCAGGATTTGTATTAAGATTTATTCTTTTTTCAATATTAACAATGGCATCTTTGTTTTTTATGCCACTTAA
>JALUZN010000164.1 GCA_027011835.1 Draconibacterium sp.
TTCGGGCGCTGAGGCGATTTTAAACTGTGGCAAGTTAAGCCGAGTTGAAGTGTTATTTTTATCCTGAATTTCATCGATACTTTCCCATTGATTGATGAGATTTGAGTAGTCGATTGCAGGACTCATGTCCCAGTCTGACAACAATGGAATTGCCGGTGATTTTGTGTTTGGGCTGTAATATTTTGCCCAATCGAGTGAGCTTGAGGCAAGATATTGTGCTGCTTCGGGAAAGCTTTTTTGAAGAGGTGTAAATGCGTTTGCATAATGTCCGGGCGAAAAAATGGTAACGTACGAGCCGTCGGGGCTGTACCATTTATAAAGTCCACGTTCGAACCGGCTTAGCATTAAATTTTTTGTGCCAGCTTTACGCATTAGTTGCATCATTTGTAAGGTTCGTCCCGGTACATCTTCGTTCCAGTATGTATTGGCGGTGTACCCGAACTGGTCTTTTAGCCATTTTGCTCCAAAATAGAATTGACGCGCGAGTGCTTCGCCCGAATACATCTCTTCGTAAGGTTGGGTGAATGTTGCTCCGCAAGTAATTCGTCCGCTTGTAAGCATCTTTTTTACCAACTCTTTTTTGTCGGGGTGGCGCCCGATAAACTCTTTAATCATCAAAGCATCCTCAACATCGAAACGATAGTTTTTATCTTTTTGTGCCAGTTCGAACAGGGGAGAGAAGAGCATTGTGTCGCGTTCCAGAATACATTTCTCTGGCGAGTCCATCCATGCAATATCCTGGTGGCTTGAATTCATCAGATAGATAGTCCCATCGTTTAAAACCGATTTTGAAAGCTTCAACAAGCTGCTTGTCATTTTTAAATTATACTCTCTCTTAGCAGTAATTACAGTGCCGTTGTCGTTTCTCGTACTTTCGTTTATGAGTACTCCGTTGGCTAAAAGTTTTGTGGATTTAAAACTTTTGCCCAGCGAGTTCACGATGAAGATTGTTCCTGCCGAATCGTTTAAAACGAACTTTTTGTTTTTTGCCGATTTTGGCAACGTAAATATTCCAGCACATTTGTCGTTCTCTTTTTTCAGATGAACAGACCCGTTTTTGCCATCAGAAATATAGTTGAGTGTTTCTCCTGCTAAGTGTAAAGGAGCAGAAATGTAACCCTTCAATTTGCCCCTTTCTTCGTTAACTGTCAGTTTCATTGAAACATTGTACTGCAAAGAATTTTGCAAAAAAGAGAGTGCATCGTTTGCCTGATAAACAATTATCCAAGCATTCGAATGATTTGCACGTGCTTTAATCTTTATTTTTTGAGGTGAACCTTTTTTTACCTCTTCTACAGGAACAGTGAGCCACATGTAACCGAAAGCGTCACCATTTCCGTCGGTTTCAACTGTTGAAAAGTTAAGTTGGCTACCGTTGTTGTTTAGTTTCCATCTCTTTTTTGTTGAGGAAGTAATTTCGAAATATTTTTTGTTATTGAGATAGAAATCGAAAACCTGCTTCTCGGTCGTCAGGTCGAGTGCTGC
This sequence comes from Draconibacterium sp., assembly GCA_027011835.1. GTDB lineage: Bacteria > Bacteroidota > Bacteroidia > Bacteroidales > Prolixibacteraceae > Draconibacterium. The sequence continues at coordinate 1,486 of JALUZN010000164.1, forward strand.
AATCCACAAGAAGCTAACCTCTTTAGACTTAAAGTTTGCTGGTATAACACCTGTTTCCCACTCAATTGTGGTTTCTCCATTTTTGCAACGTGCAATTATTGATGCTGTAACGTCGGAGCGAAAACTGCCATAGTTAAATTCGTGTTCACCAATATTTTTACTGAATCCTTCAACCCAGCTTTCCGAAGCTGTTGCAACCTCTGGTAAACTGTTTGTTTGTTGTGCCTGAATAGTTAATTGAATACTTAGAAAAATTAAGAGAAGTACTAATATGGATGACTTTGTTTTCATAAATGCAATTTTCTAAATTTAATAAACATCTGATATTGTTTTCGTTTCATCGGTTAAAAAAACTTTTATTTTGCTTTTCATTTCGAGAACTCACCTAATTATATTAGGCATAATGAGTCGATGACATATAGATTCTGAAACAAGTTCAGAATGACGCTAATTGTTAACTGTAATGCAAAATTAAAACGTCACCCTGAACTTGTTTCAGGGTCTCTGTTTCCCATTATATTGTTTTTAGCTTGTTGTCTCATTTCTCTATTATTTATAGCTGCACCTAAAATTTTGAATCATACAATTTCTGCTATTAATATCTTTATCATCTATTCTGATAATTATTTACTCTTTTATTACTCCTTCTCCCTTTGCAGGAAGGTTGGGAATGGGGGCCTTAATTCTTTTAATCAGCTCCATCATTGCCCGCCCGTTGTGGTAGGGTGCTTTCCATGGGTCAATTTTCCAATCGTTTCGGTAGTAGGGCGACGGGTCGTTTTTGGGCTCGGTTAAATAGGGGATTCCCAGCCTGTTAAGTTTAGTAAACCACTCGCCGTTTTTGTGGTCGATTAAATGGTTGTTGATAAAATCCCACGAAAGTTTTAGCTTATCCCAATATTTTATGTCGCCAGTGATTTCAAAACCATTCATAAAGCCGATGAGTGTTTCGGCTTGTGGCCACCAATGTTTGTTGGTACGAACATGGCTTCCAAACCTTGTTGATTCAAGAAACAGTCCCCCGTCTTTATCAACGCCCACACGGTCAACTGCATCGAGCATTTTAATGGAGAGTGGTTTCATTTTTTCCAAAATCGATTTATCGTTTAAAATTTCGGCAGCCTCCCACAATAACCACGATGCTTCAATGTCGTGACCAAAGGAGCAGATGGCTTTTGACTGTTCCGTTTCATTAAAACTTTTATCGAAGAAAATTCCGAGATGTCCCGACGGGCGGATGATTTTATTGATGAAAAGTTCGAGCAGCTCTTTTAACCGCTTTCCAGCTAACTTATTTTTTGTGACTTTATAATATCCTGCGTACGCTTCCAAAACATGGAGATGCGTATTCATAGAGCGTGGTTCGTTGTTATCTGCCATCCGGTTTTCGGAGAACGGTTTCCATTCGCGGGTAAATGCTTCGGTGTATCCCGGGAAATCAGGGTCTTTGGTTTTCTCTTCTAAAAAGATAAAATAGGTATTTAGTTCTTCCGATAGTTTTTCGGACGGGCGCAACTCGTAATATTTGCTGAGCGCATATAAAACAAACGCCTGTGCGTAAGTATGTTTAATCGTGTCGTGCGGTTGATTATCCGCATCGATACT
>JALUZN010000165.1 GCA_027011835.1 Draconibacterium sp.
ATACTAAATCTTAAGAATAATAACACATTACAAATTAATATGTTTATCTCATCTTTATGGTTTTTGTTTTATAATTGATATTTTTTTAAAAGTTTACGCATATAAAAGTAACTGTAACTGGTTTTTACTTTAAACTTGTGCCAACAATTTTTTTACTTGCTTTGCGAATCACACAGTTGTAATTTGATTTGTTATCGCCAATAAAATAAGTATCATTTTTTATATGACTATATTATGAGGCAATATTTATATGAATGTTTGATAAACAAATCTGTTAATCTCCCTTTCATAATTCTTTATTTTATCGTCACTTCCAATTTGCTCGAATTATTGGCTGTAAATATCGTTTTAAAATCTGATGTATTTATCCCTGTCAGGTTAATTTTTTTGCAATCGTCTTTTACCGACATCAATGTATCTGTTGAAGATGAGAATTTGCAATTATTAAAGCTAATATTATTGCTGTGAAGTATTTGCAATGGTTCTACAGTTCCCGATTCTATTGTTGCCGATTCGAAATTGCAGGTGTTTGCATTCTCCATTATTACGCCCGACTCACCTTTCATTTTAATATTTTTGAATGTCAGGTTCTCTATTTTTTGTTCCGGAATTCCTTTTATTTGAATACATGTTTTCGAGAAAGAAGTATTAATGTTTTCGAAATGAAAGTTTCGGAATATGGGTAATTTTGTGGTTCGCGGGGCAATTGAACTGGCTCCGTAATGCATATTAATTCTGATGGCTTCCTGTTTTATACTGTCCATGCGAATGTCTTTAAACCATAGGTTTTCAACAATTCCACCTCTGCCTTTCATCGATTTTACTCTGACTCCTATTAACGTTCCGCTAAAATCGCAATCGTGCGCATAAACATTTTTTACTCCTCCCGACATCTCACTGCCGATAACAACTCCACCGTGGCCGGTTTTTGTATGGCAGTTTTTTATGATAATTCGTTCGCTTGCTTTGCCAACACGCCAACCGTCTTCGTTTAACCCCGACTTTATAACAATACAATCGTCGCCAGTGGAGAAAGAGCAATCATCAATCAATACTTTTTTACAGGCATCGGGCGTAATTCCGTCGTTGTTTGAGCCAACGGTAACAATCTTAAGTTTTTTTGCAACAACATTTTCGGAATACACAAAGTGTACGGTCCACATCGGGCCCGAGTGTATTTCAACTCCCTCAACCCAAACATTTTTACAACTTACGGTTTGAATAAGTGAAGGACGCAGATACGACGTTGGTTTAAAATCGAGACAATTCCTTTTCTCAGGAGCAGTATTTGCCTGAACTTCATCGTACAATTTCGATAAACTTTCTATTTGATGTTCACGGAGTTTCCACCATTTTTCGCCGTTTCCGTCTATTATTCCATCTCCAGTAATGGCAATATTCGATGCGTCTTTTGCATATATCAAAGGATGGTAATTCATACATTCAATTCCTTCCCAGCGGGTAAAAGTGGGTACTTTGTATAATTCAAAGTCGTTGATAAAACGGAGCACTGCTCCTTTTTCGAGATGCAGGTTTACATTTGATTTTAGTGTTATAAACGAAGTTTCCCATATTCCTTCAGGAATAATTACAGAGCCACCTTTTTTCGAACTGCAATCGTCGATGGCAGCTTGAATCGCATTTTGGTTGTTAATGTTATTTCCTGTTTTTGCCCCGAAATCTGTTATTGCAAATCTCTTATTATTAAAAGCAGGCAACGTAAACTGTTCTGTTCCCCACGGAGTTTCCTCGGTAATCAATTGGTTTTTGTTTTCTGTTTTACATGCTTGCAACAGAATTGAAAACAGAACAATTAGTAAAATCTGAAAATATTTCATATAAATTAGTTTTTTAAGAACGGTACTACAAAAGTAGAAGCCCGCAGTCGCCCAACAGTTTTCCCTTGTTTTTTTCTGCTTTCAACAAATTCAGTTAAATCTTCAACATATTCAAAGTTCATCTTTACCGCCTCCTCTTTTGTAATATTTGGCGAATAGAGATAAAGTTTTGCCCTTTCGCGAACAACATTATTATGCAGCACTTCTATTGCCGACATCGGGTCTTTTATTTCTCCTTTTTCGAGTGCTTCCTCCATTTCCTTGTTTGTCAGCATTCCAAAATCGAGCATCTCTTTCCCATGAACGGGAGAAACACCGTCGGGGCAATTGGTAACCAGTAAAATTTCTCCCCCTTTTTTTACGGCAAGTGCAGCCGAAAACAGTCCTTTATTTGCCTGAGTCATATCGGCATCGTGGTCTCTTGTGTCGGAAACAATTAAATCAGCATACTCGGGAATTTCAACAAAATAGGCCTTTTTTGCAATCTCCACACCACGGCGGTGTGCGTCAATATAATGTCCGCCAACAATTCCCACCGGTGCATCTTCGGCATTTAAAATTGCATTCAGAATTACAAACGGTTCGGCAGTTTTGGCTAACTCTTCCATCAGTTTTCGAGGAAGTGTGTCGGTTACTCCAATTGCCTGTTTTGTGTCGAGTGCACCCACAACGTGCATGTGGTGTACTGTGTCTTCGCCTGCCACACCCGGCAGCAACATTTTTGCCCCGCCCGAAAAACCGGCGGGCATGTGCGGAACAAGTGTTCCTATTGCAATTCGTACATCGGCTTCGAGTACATATTTATTGATTAAAATTGGTGCTCCGTCTTCGAAACTGCCCATCTGCTTCAGGTCGTTTTTATCGAAGAAACGGTGGTCTATCGAACGGTAATCTTCAAAATATTTATCCGATAATCGTGCCCGTTTCTCTTTTTCGGTCATCAGCCGGTGCGAGCCCGAAGCAAACATAAAAAAGATATTCTCTTTTTCGATACCCTCATTTTCCAAAGCAGGCATTAAATACGACAGAATTTCGGCAGTGGGAGTTGAGCGTGTATAATCGTCGACAATAATTGCAACCGTTGTTTTATCGTTTTTTGTGATGAATGGTTTGAGTGTGTTTATTGCATCGGTAACCGCTCTGTTAAAATCGGTAGCGCCGCATTTTAGCGATGCGTCGTTCGATAGTCCTGCATCGAACAGGAAGAGTTCCGGATTTAAATCCGGTATTGATTTT
>JALUZN010000166.1 GCA_027011835.1 Draconibacterium sp.
CATGATAATTTGAGTAGGTATGGTATTTATACCAAAGTATTTTGCAATAGTTTTGCCTTTGTCGTTGGTAACTCGAAAGGTTTTGATATTGACTTTGCTTTTGTGAATTTGTCCCAACTCTAACAATACTGTATCCATTCGCATACAAGGGATACAACCTTTGCCACCCAGCTCTATTAAACTAAGTTCAAATTCTTTTGTGTTTTCTGAATTATCAAATTGCATAAAAAACTTAGCGCTATCGGTCTGATTGACAATTACATCATTGTTCCTTAGTTCGTAGTTTGTTACAACGCAATTTAGTTTGTCTTTTGCAAAAAACGACAAAAGAAAAAATGTTATAACTAGAACAATTAGAATAATATTTAGTTTTTTATTTTTCATAATTTTCTTTCACTGCACATGGTTATACTAATAGTTTATTGCGATATTTCTTCTAATATTTAAGTGTCTTTTTAGTGTAAGTGCTTTATTATTTACTTGTTAGCACAGTCGATACAAATTTTCTTATTGCCTTTTATTCGCCCATATTTTTCAACTACCATTTCGCCACATTCGTCGCATACAAAACCATCGAAAGAGTGTTTCTCTTTTGGCCACTGGTAAGTAAATACCTCCGAAATGTCCATCATTTTCTCTTCGGGAGCTGCCATTACTTTTCTTACTAGTGGTTCAACAGCTTCATCGGGCACTTTTGTAGGAGCAACTCCGACCATTCTGTATTTGGTAAAAAACTCAGTTTTTTTGTTTGCCATCATTGCTTCGGCTTTTGGTGTTACGCGCACAGCACGGTTTGTTGCTTTGTCAATTAAAGTAACGCCCCATTTCCCTTTGTGCGTTTTTGTAATGTTTCCTTTTCCAAAAGTACATCCCGTAATTACCTGAATACCATCGGCAAAGCAAGTTGCGCAGTGGTTGTCGCCCAACTCCAGAATAGCGTGAAGATTACTGTCACCGGTGCGTTCTACTCCTAATTTGTTAAGTGCTGCTGCACCTACCCTTAACCCGTTTGGCATAGCAGGACATTTGTGTCCGTGAAATTTTTGTCCAAACTCTAACCAATCTTTTGCATCAATCATTTTTCTAAGTTTTAAATTTATTAATAGTTGAAGTGTTTAAACATCTTTAATAGTACATTTATGTTTGTCGAAATATTTACCCATAATAATGCCTAACAGAACAAAAACAGGAATGGATAATAGCAATCGAAGTATTGAAAATTTTAAGCCTAAAAAGCCAATCTCGAAAGTTAACAGAGGTGCTTTTGCCATAGTAAAGGCACTTAAATAGATAAAAATATTGACCGAGGAGGTTCCTTTTTTCTTTAAAATATAAGCCACCGGGAAAGCCGCGTACAACGGTCCTACCTGAACAAATGCCAAAAGCATAACCAAAAGAATACCTTTTATACCCGATGATTCGCCAATGTGTTTTTGCACTTTTTCTTTCGATACCCAAACATCGAACAGCCCAATAATAACAAACATAATGGGCAGAGCAATCAGCATCTCTTTAAGAAAATCCCAAAAGTTATGTTCAAATATTTCTATTCCCGGATTAAACTGAAAATACAGCGAGTAAGCCACGAAAATTGCAAATGCAAAAATTATTGTAAAATCGAATTTATGTTTCTTTAAATAGTTCACAATAATAATTTTGTTAAGGATAAAAGTGACATTGAAATAGTCGTCATTCCGAACAACGTGAAGGAATCTAAAAACGGATTGCTTCTTCGTTCCTTATCGCAATGACGATTGTTATTTTTGTTTGAAACAGTTACCATTACAAATAATTTAAAATTAAAGCCATTGCAATTCCAACGATTAAAGCACCAACAAAACTCAAAGCATTTCGCATCAGCGATATTTGTAGTCCAAAATATCGTTTTTCGATGGGGATAGTCATAATTCCCACCATTTTCAAGGTGGTAATAAATACCGCAATAACCGACAAGCTTACACCCGATTTAACTAATATTCCTGCCAACGGATAAGCAATAAAACCCGGCATTATGGCCACAGCTCCAATTGCTCCTGCCGAAAAATAGGCAGTTATGCCGGCCTCCGAACCGAGATATTCAGTTAATACATCATCAGATATAAAATAAAGCACAACACTAATAAGAATAATAACCGAAAGCAGCGTAGGCAAAATATTAATAAATTGTTTGGCTCCTTTTTTTATGCCTTTCAGGGTTTTCTTTTTATCGAAAATAAAAGAGACAAGGGTTAATAGTGCTGTGAGTATTATAATGTATATCATATTTAATTTTTGTACTTAATCTTCCCTTTTAATTCACAAGCATTGGCAAGTGTATTGCTAATGTTCTGTATTTTGAGCAATCCTATACCCAGGCAAAGCAAGGTGTAGGATTGCAATTATTAATACTATATTTTGAATTCTATTTATCAATTTAATGTTTTATAAATAATGGCATTGTCTGGTAAATTGGTAATCTCCCTTTTTACAATGGCACGAGTAACATCTTGAAACTTTTTTATTTCTGCTTTGGTGGCTTCCTTTTTTGCCATTTTGGGCTTAATCGTCATGATAGCCATCATTTCATCTTTTGTAAGCAGGTAATTTTTATCCAAAATAACTTTTATTTTTTTCCCGTTATCTTTTCTTTCAAAAGTTAAAACTGTTTGGCCTTTTGTACCTGCAATCGATTTATCAACTACAAATTCATCATGTTTATCGGCATATTGGTTTAACCTATTGCCGGTAATAAAACTAATGGCATCAATCATATCCCTATTATACTCAGAAATAGCTATTTTCATGGAATTTCGTATTGGAGTTTCGTTTGGGAATAATTGTTCTAATACATTTTTAGTGATGATAAACCCGGCAGTATTACAACCGCAAATATGGCCGTCGAATTTACCAATGTCAAACAAATTAATTGTAAAAACATCTTTGTCTTTTAACATAGTTCCTGCTGCATCTGCTTTTTTGTCTTTAATTCTAATTTCACCGGCTTTTTTATAAATTCCGGTTTGTGCGTTTGCTGTAAATCCTATTAAGGTAATTACTGCAATTAATAAACTTTTTACTTTCATCTTTTATAT
>JALUZN010000167.1 GCA_027011835.1 Draconibacterium sp.
TTCGTAAAGTGTGGCAAAATTATTTTTGTTCACAACAAGGCAAAAAGCTGTGTGGATTGAGTATAGTTACAGTAAGCATCACCCTTTTTCTCCTTATCGGATTTAACACCTCACTATTGGCTCAAAAAAAATCAGAATTTCCGCCAATCACTCCTTATTGGGCATTAGGACATATAATATGGGAAGATAATTTCAACACGCAATCTTCAGCCGATTCTTTGGTTCAGGCATATATAAATCACCATATTCCTGTTGATGGAATAATAATTGACAGTCCGTGGGAATTGCATTATAACGATTTTATTTGGGACAAAACAAAATATCCTGACCCCGAAAAGATGCTTGCCAATTTTAGCAGTAAAAACATACACACTCTTTTATGGCTCACCGGAAATACCAATTTAACTGCCGTTGATATTCCGGGGCAAAAAGCTCCGAACTTCGATTATGCCATAAAAAACAATTATGTAGTTACGGTTAACGACAGTGCTCTTTTTTCGTGGTGGAAAGGACGAGGAGTCTTTATAGATTTCACAAACCCTGAAGCTGTTAAATGGTGGAACAAACAACTCGATAACGTTTTTGTTTCCGGAATTTACGGATGGAAAGTCGATAATTTCCAATTGCCCAAAGGTGTAGACTCATTAAAATCGTCGATTGGTATGCTAAGCGAACGCGATTTTAAAAAATACTATTACAATAGTATGTACGATTACACCATGAAGCGAAATAGCGAAGGAATTATTTTTGCACGTCCCTACTCTTATCAAGGTGGATTTAATGCAGTACCATCAAAATTAAGTGTTGGCTGGTGTGGCGATTTTTCGGGAGACTGGAAAGGATTAAAACGTCAAATTAGCAACATCTACAAATCGGCAAAAGCTGGGTACGGAGCATTAGCCTGCGAAATTGGCGGATTTAGTGGTGCTGCGGCCAACAAACAACAGCTAATACGATATTCGCAATTTGCGTCGATGGTGGCAACAATAGATAATGGCGGTGCAAATGGTGCATTTAAAAATCATCTACCATGGTTTCACGATTCTGAAACAATCCAAATTTATCGGAATTTAATTCTTATGCACAGAGCAATCAGACCGTATATTTTTAGCAGTCTAGTCGAAAATCACATAAATGGAAAAGCATTAATAAATGAGATTTCGGAAAAACAAGAGAGCCATAAACTGGGAATTGATATTTTCACAAAAGCAATTACTTCCGACTCAACAAAAGTTTCATTCAAATTACCAAAACAAGAAGAATGGTATAATTGGTGGAATGGTAAAAAACAAAATGGCGGTTCTAGTATAAAAGAGGAGTTTCCGTTAAACCGATTCCCTCTGTATATTTCACACGGAGCAATTCTTCCACTCGATATTAACGGTATAAATTGCAACAACTTTAATACCTACAGAAAAAAAACAGTTATCTTAATTTATGGTATTTCGAATAAAAAAATAGTCTACCATAAGCCCACTGGAGACGGAACGAACTATACTGATATTGAAATTAAAACAAAGAAAAATGGAAAAGTAAAAGTAAAATCTAAAATGGAGCACAATTTTGTTTTTATTGTAAAAAAAGCCGGAACTCCTCTTTATTCAAACGAAAACAATTGCTCGTTTGATATTCTTTCGGGAACAAAAATTATCTCAAAAACAGGCAAAAAATTTCATGTGAAATAGATTATCGGTAGCTATGGCAAAAACCCGACACGAAATAGACTTAACCGAAACTATCTGAAAGAAAAAAAGAGAGCAGAGTGAGAATATATATATATTAGAACTAAATAAATCATTCTTGATAAATATTTCACACACAGAAGCACAATTAAATTGAAGCACAAATTTTCTTGTAAAATTGGATGGTTTTTAAATATTGGATAACGTTCATAGCTTTTAAGAACAAGTTTAGCTCCATCCGTTTTCCACTGTTTAGCAAGTTCAACGTCTTCGCTATAATCAAAGTATGGCATTGCTCGTTCAGTAAGAAGCTCAACAGTACATTTTTTTCCAAGCTTAATCAATTGCGGAGGGTTATAGTAGTTTCCACTGGCCGTATATTGCTTTGTTTGTGTAAGAAAATGAATGTCGGGATATGTTTTATGCACTTCATCCATAATTTTTCTAAATATCCCGTAAACCATTTCTCCGTTTTTTTCGGTCTCTCCAATATATTTACGTTCTTCCATTGCCATACAGTTTTTACATTTGCAGAATTGAGCAGGACAGTCCGCAAAAATTCTTACCGTTTTTATATTAGGGTCAGCTTCTATTGCCGAGATAATATCATTTACAGTTTGTTCCATAACTTTTGGGTTAGAAAAGCAAGGAAGATGGTAGGGATAGTTCTCACTTATACGTTTGCCTCTATATAATCCAAAATACTCAGGGTGGGTTTCAGAGAAACGTTTTTTCCATTTTCTGAAAAACATGTAATAATAATCTTCCCTGCTCCAATAAGGAAGATTGCCTAACGAACGACGGAAGAAAAGGATAGACTCCTTGTCTGTATATCCTTGATTCTCGGCATAAACTGCACGGACACTAAAAGAAGGTGTTGGAATATCTTCTGTTTCGTTGAATAAAAGTGGTTGATTTGGTGAAAGTGTATAGCCATTACTTCTGGGAAAATAAAAATTTACATGCATATATTTAGTTATAAAATAGTACACGGCAGTTAAAGTGCCTGCCTGGCGACGAAAAGTGGATACGGGATTTAGTTTCTCAAAATCGTTGCCGGTAAAAAGAAATGTTCTCCCTTTGCGGAAAACACCGAAACTCTCTTTCAATTCCGGTATGTTTTTAATGCCTGCCTTTCTTGCTTCTAAAGTATCACCAATAATAAATGTTATTTCAGAAGTTTCCCTATTTAATTCTATTGGTTTAGAGTAGGTTTCCTGTAAGAATTTTTCTAATTCATTAGCGGCAAAATTCTCTGTTTTTGTAGGAGTTTTAGGTAGAATAATCTTATAGTTTAGTCTTTGGACGATAATGTTAGTAGAATTGTTATTACAAGAAACAGTTGAGGTTAAAAGGACTATTAGGAAGAGTATGATTTT
>JALUZN010000168.1 GCA_027011835.1 Draconibacterium sp.
AGCATAATTATTATCGTATGCAAGTCGACAAACTTTATCGAAGTACTCTTGTGTCATAACCTGCAGTCCACTGTTGCCGGGGTCGTCGGAATATTCATCTAAAAGAAGTGCTCCTCGCGACCCGAGTGCTCCGTCGGCATATAATTTTATAGTGTTAACTTCGAGTCTTTCGGTTTTATAAATTCCTTTTTTAACAAAGTACTCGAAGTTTTCATCGGTGGCACTAATCATTGCATTAATCCGCATTATTAAAGCGTTCTCTTTCTGCATTTCATCCATCAAAAGAATTGTATTTTTTGGTAATCCGCAATCGGTTACCGAAGTTAATCCAACGGCAAAACAATTTTTTTGTGCCTCTAAAAGTCCTTTTTTATGTTGCTCGCGAGAAATTTCAGGAATATGTTGCGTTACTAACCCTTCGGCATTATCGATTAACACACCGGTTGGTTCTCCATTTTTTAACAAAACATCGCCCCCCGAAACTTTTGTATTTTTGGTAACTCCGCCCAATTCAAGTGCTTTCGAGTTGCACCAAACTGCGTGTCCATCGACTCGTACCAAACAAACCGGAGTGTTGGGGAACAGTTTATCAAGTTCGCTTTTGTCGGGAAACTTCTTTTCCTTCCAATCGTTTTGGTCCCAACTTCTTCCTAAAACCCATTTCCCGCCATATTTTTTATCATGATTTTTTAAAATCGAATAAATCTCCTCTTTGCTTTTTGTTCCCCGCAAATCGGCATACTCCATTAAATTAATTCCATATCCGTTAAAATGGCAATGTGCATCGTTAAACCCCGGATAGATAAATTTTCCTTTGGCGTTAATTACATTTTCACTTTTATATTTTTTTTGAATCGACGAATTTGTGCCTGTTGCAATAATTTTGCCCTTCGAAACAGCAAAGCTTTCAACTTTCGAAAAACTACTGTCAACCATATAAACAGTGGCATTCGAAACAATTAAATCAACCGTCTCTTTTTTATTACATGCATTCATTACAACTAAAATTACGAGTGAAAATAACAATACATAGAGCTGTTTCATTTTAAATATTTTTATTGAACAAATATAGTCTTTTCCTGTGCTTACTCTACCAATACAGTACAACGAGCCGCTTTTAGTCCTTTTGATTTTGCCAAAACTTCAATTTTTCCGCTGCTGTTTCCTTTGCGAACAATTAGTTGGCAACGCCCTCTAAAAGCTTTTACGTGTGGTTGCTGAAAGCTCTTCATATCGGTAGGATTTCCGTTACCAACAGCTTGTAATTTCCCAACTCCTTCAATTGTAAATTCTATTGGTGTTTCGGCATCGGGAACCCGCAATCCGTTCTTATCGAGCACCTCAATGTTAAAATAAACCAGATCGTTTTGTTTTTTCAAAATCAGTTTCGTTTCGGGTGTTATTTTTATTTGAAATGGTTTTCCGGTAGTTTTTAAACGTTGCCGAATCACCTCTTTCCCATCGTTAATTCCCACAGCAACCAGTTCTCCCGTTTCGTATGGAACCTCGAATCGGGCCGTAAGTTTTGTCGCCTCCGAAACCGGTTTCGTTCCAATAATTTTTCCATTCAGCTCGAGCCGTACTTGTTGGCAACGCGAATAAACCGAAACTTGCAACGGAGTTCCTTCGTGTCCCTGCCAATTCCAGTTTTTCCATTCGTTTGGCCATCCCCAGAAACTCACCTGCTCCTCTTCACCTTCGGGAATTGGTGCATGAACCAACATCTCCAGCTTACTTTCCTGCCACACAACATCTCTGTAAAAATGTTGTGGTTTTTTGTTTCCTAAAATGTCAATATCGCCACAATAACCGTTAAACCACGGCCAGTGCTGCAACGAAATTTCTCCGTCGGATTTTAACTGGTTGTGGCCAATGCCCGACTCGCCAAAATAGTCCATTCCTGTCCAAACAAAATCGCCAATTACATACGAGTGCTTCTCCACCATTTGCCAGTTTTCCAACGCCTCTTTTGCCACCGATTCGGTTCCTACTATTACTCTCTTAGGAAATTTTTTATGATCTTCCTCGTACCGCTGCCACTGATAATTGTAACCCTGAATATCCATTTGTGCAAAAACAGCTTCACTCTCTTTCCATGTTTTTTCAGGATATTCCCAAAATTTACAAACGGCCTGTGTTACAGGTCGTGTGGTATCGAATTCCTTTACTTTTTCTTTTAAAGCAGCAGCTATTTTTAATCCCGATGGATTGCCACGCTCCTTTATTTCGTTACCCACACTCCAAATAATTACCGACGGATGATTCCGGTCGCGCAAAAGCATCGATTCCATATCGCGCTCCCACCAGTCGTCGAAATAGAGATGATAATCATCTTTTTTCTTGGGCAGTTGCCATTGATCGAACGATTCATCCATTACCAACATTCCCAACTCGTCGCAAGCATCTAAAAATAATTGCGACGGAGGATTGTGGGCGACCCGGATTGCATTGAAGCCATTTTTCTTCATGAGCCAAACACGGCGATATTCGGCACTTTTAAAAGCCGCAGCTCCTAAAATTCCATTATCGTGATGAAGACATCCTCCTTTTAATAATACGCTTTTCCCGTTCAGTAAAAATCCCTTTTCGGGTGAGAAACTGATTGAACGAATTCCAAATTTCATTGTGGTTTCGTCGACTGTTTTACCTCTTTTTTTTAGTTGAATGACAGCCGTATACAAATGTGGTGTTTCGGTGCTCCATAATTTTGGATGTATAACTTCTGTTTCTTGTCGAACAAACACATTTTTATGCGGTTCAATTATAATTTTCTTTTCCGAAGCAGCAACGACTTTTCCCTGTGGATTCTGTATTTGAAACACAACATTTACCTCCTCTTTTACCAAAGCTGTGTTTACAATTTTTGTTTCGATGTTTACTGTTGCTTTTTTTGCCGAGATTTTAGAAGTGGTAATAAAATTGCCCCACAACGCAACATAAATTCTACCTGTTTTTATCAACTTTACATCTCTGTAAATTCCCGAGCCACTGTACCAACGCGAGTTTTCGCCTTTATTTTTCACTCTTACCGCCAACACATTTTCTT
>JALUZN010000169.1 GCA_027011835.1 Draconibacterium sp.
GGTAATTTTGAGTTGTATAAAGCACCACGATGGCCCATCAACTTAAACCCGGGAACAGGGATTTCCCTAAATGTAATTGTTTTGGCTGATTCATCGAGCACACCGGTTGTTTCATTCATTTCAGCAGTAGAATTATTTTCCGAAATATTTTCAGTATCTTCAACTCTCTGTATCATCTTAGGTCTAACAGAAGCTCCTTGCTGAATGGTATGCGTCAATTCATGTGCCAGTAAATGTTTTCCTGATGTACTTGTGGGTTGATATTTTCCTTGATTAAAATAAATATTATTACCATGTGTAAATGCCTGGGCTCCTAAACTTCGGCTCATTTGAACCGCTTGTGAATCAGTATGTATTTTTACATCACTAAAATCAACTCCAAATCCCGACTCCATTTCATTCTTAACACCATCGCTTAACGGCGAACCTTCTTTTGAACTATTCAATTGAGAATCGAGAGAAGATGTAGCTTGAATACTTCCATTCTTTTTAGTTTGGATAAACTTGCGCTCCTTTTCTAAATCGGATGCTGCAACTTCTTCGTTTTTTTGCAAGAAACTAAATCCCTTAAAGGTCTCTTCCTCCTCTTCCTCTTCCTCTTTTTCCTGAACCTCGTCATTCAACAATTGTAGAGCCGGTATTATACTTTTACTATTTTCAACTTTTGTATTTACTACAGATTCAACCGATTGTTTACATTTACTATCAGATTTTTTCTCTTCTCCCTTTTTTAATTGCAAATCATCGGGTTCTTTGTTTTGCTCCTCCTCGGTGTCAACATCAGCTTGTCTGCGAATCAATGGCGACACACTTTCAAATAGTGGTTTCTCCCGAATCTCATCGAGCTTTTCATTCTGATTAATTCGATTATTTGAAAACTTTTGCAGGTTTGGTTTTGCGGCAAAAAAAGCTGGCTGAACAGATTGCTCGTTTACCTCGGCAACAACTTTATTGGCAATAGTATCAGCTTCAATTTCATATTTGTCGTTGGCTTTCCCAACATCAATTCGCGGTTGAAAAAACGGCTTTCTTGTATTATTCGCAATAGATGATGACGAATGCGAAGTAGTTTTGTTACTCTTTTTAGCAAACATATATTGTAAATAATTTATTCTGAAACTGTAACATACTGTTTCAGAATATTTGATTTCCAAACCAATTTCAATTCATAAATTCCTAAACCTTCAAAAATAGCCCGACCTAAAGGCCAATTAATCGTCTCAATCCCATTTGATTTTATTTTCAGATTAATAAGAGTTCCATTTTGTACGGTTAAATCCCATGCAATACTTTTTATGCCATTAACAAATAATTCTATGGGCGAGATATCAAAACTGATTATCTCCCTACTTTTGCTGGTTATTTTAACACCTATCAAAAACTCATCTATTTCGTTTAATGAAATCTCATTCGAACTGACTATCAACTCTATATCCGAAGTTCTATTCATCTATAAAACAGTATTATTAATTAGCCGAATAACAGAAGCTCCTCCTTTGCTTATCATCATTGTTCCGTCTGCAAACATATAAAATGCCTGAACTGTATTTGTAAACACCCTTCCCTGAGCATCTGATTCGCCATCAATTTTATACCGGTTGGGAATTACCCATTCAAATGTTCCAAAAGAAAAAGGAGCGGGAACAGCATGCCAGGCTGCATGATCGGTTAATCCGCTATTATTATCGTTAAACGGGAGGTAATTTGGATTTGGATGATGGAAAATAGTAGCCGCAGGAAACCGGTTAAAATAGCCCGAAACATTTGTAGCCGGTTCTGGAACTTCGAGCCATTGCGTACGACCAAAACTTACATTTAACGGATTAACAACCACATCTGTAATCATACATGCTCCTGCTGTTCCAACAGGAATTGCATGATTTCTGGCAACAGTCATTTTTAATGCATTTGGAGCAACTACGGTAAACTGAATAACGCTTGTTCCTCTAGGGGTTGTGAGTGTAATAGTTGGACTTGCAGCAATTGGAGGAGCTTCCCAAATCATGTTACTCCCGCGGTTTATGCCAATTATATGCCCTGCAGAAACAGTCCATGTTCCTGCAGTATTAGCTGTAATTCTTACTCGTTCGCCAACTCCAACCGTTGTTCGCGTATCAGAGCTTGAATCTGGTGCCGATTTTATTGTTTCAGAAACAATTGTTGGAGGTGCAGTGGGTAGTGGGCTAACAGGAATCGCCGGAGGCAGAACCGGAGAACCGCCTGAATAGAGTGAATCTAAAGCAGATATAGTCTCAGAATTTAAAATACCGGTTGTCGCCAACGTTGATGCATGCTGAAAGTTTTGCAAAGCTGTTTTTGTTTCGTTTCCAAATATACCATCAACCCCATAAACAGGAAGCTGGAACCCCGCATCAACCAACGCTTGCTGCATAAGTGAAACTGCTGTGCCTCTACTTCCATTTTGTAATGTACGTTCACCGTCGAAACAGGCTTCCAAAATCGAATTTCCGGAAAACCGGGTAGAATTTAAATCGTGATTGTCACCTATTGTCATTTGAAGATTGTGCGGAACCATTCCGGTTTGCTGAATTGTGTGGGTAAGTTCGTGTGCCAGCAAATGCTTGCCATCTGTGGAGTCTGGGTTGTATTTGCCTTCGTTAAAATAGATATCTTTTCCTCTAGTAAAAGCTTGTGCTCCCAACTGTTTATTCATTTGAATGGCTCGTGAATCTGTATGTACATTTACGTCACTAAAATCTGCCCCAAAACCTTGTTCCATTTCTGCGCGCGTTGCCAAATCCAATTTATTCCCATGATTGCCACCGGCTTTTAATGTTGATTCAACAGGCGACATTGTCTCCCCCATCAGTTTTGTTTGAACAACTTCCTTTCTTTTCTCTTCAATCTGAGCCTGAATCTCCTCTTCCTCCTCTTCAGTTTGTGCCTGCAACACTTCCTCCTCTTTCTCATTTGGCTGCATTTGCAACTCTTCTTCCTCCTCTTTCTTCTTCTGAATTAAGGGTGAAATATTCTCTGCCAAAGGTTTTTCCTTAATTTCCGATTTTTGTT
>JALUZN010000170.1 GCA_027011835.1 Draconibacterium sp.
GTCTAATTCCGAAAGCGATTGGTTAACATCGTCAACGGCAAATGCAATGTGATGTACGCCGGCACCTTTTTTCTCCAGAAACTTACCAATCGGGCCTTCCGGGTCGGTCGATTCCAGTAACTCAATTTTTGTTTCGCCAACCATAAAAAAGGCGGTTTTAACTTTTTGGTCGGCCACCTCCTCAACAGCATAGCATTTAAGACCTAATGTTTTTTCGTAGTACGGAATTGCTTCGTCTAAACTATTTACTGCAATTCCAATGTGTTCAATATGCGAAATATTCATATATCTATATATTTAAATAACGTATTAAGATTCAGAACTTTATGGGCGTAAAGTTACTTTTCTGTAGCTTCTGAAATGTGTAAAAAGAAAAATATCTCTTTTTTGATTATGAAATTCAGATATAGTTAATATTGGAATAAAAGGTAAAAGTAGTGTTTGTTTTGCTGTTGTTTATTTGAAATTCACCGGATGATAATCTGCGAATTCTGAATCGCCATTTAAAATACCGTTCGTTCCAAAGGAATTGCTTTGCAAGAAACCGCATCACCCATTTTTTTACACCATGCTTTAGCTTGGTGGTGTGCAAGTTCCAGATTTTTTGGCTTTAGCCATTAATCTTCTTTTTCTAAATTTAATGTGTAAAGATATGAGCCCGGAGATTGATTTGTATTTCTATGTCGGTCCCTTAAACGGGTCGGCAAAGGATATTTTTATTCGATTAATAATAAATTGTACAAATATCCTTTGCCGATTATAGAATGATAAAAACAATTGGGTTTCAGCCCTGAATAAGTTGATTCTAATAAAATATTGTTTTGATAAATTTATTGGCTAAAACCAAAAGCTGATTACTTATTTTCGTTCCAAACAAAATGGTAGTGTGGTCCAAAGCGTTCAAATGCCGCCTTATCTAACATCTCCTGATGATTGGGGTGTGAAATTGAGATAATAAGTTTTGCTCTGTCTTGCATGGTTCTTCCGTACAAATTTACTGCACCAAATTCGGTAACAAACCAATGTATATTTGCGCGTGTACTTACCACGCCGGCGCCCGGTGTTAAAATGGGGGCAATTTTGCTCAATCCTTTGTTTGTAACCGAGGGCATTGCAATAATCGGTTTTCCGCCTTCGCTTAACGAAGCACCTCTTAAAAAGTCGATTTGACCGCCAACGCCCGAATAAAATTTTGTCCCAATCGAGTCGGCGCAAACCTGCCCGGTAATATCGATTTGAATGGCCGAGTTTATTGCTGTAACTTTTGGATTTTGTGCAATTATTCCCACGCGGTTGGTGTATTTTACGTCGAGCATACTCACGCCCGGATTGTCGTCGGTAAAATCGTAAAGTTTTTTCGACCCCATTAAAAATGTTGCAACCAGTTTACGTTTATCAATTTTTTTATTTTTTCCGTTAATTACCCCTTTTTTTACCAGCGGAAGAACTCCGTCGGAAAACATTTCGGAATGAACGCCCAGATTTTTATGGTTGCCAAGCATTGTCAGAACAGCGTTTGGAATGGCCCCAATTCCCATTTGCAGGGTTGCTCCGTCGTCGACCAGCTCTGCTACATATCCGCCAATTTTTCTGTCGGTTTCAGAAATATCTCCCATTTCAATGGCGTAAAGGGGTGTGTCGTCTTCAACAAAAATGTCGATATCGTTCATGTGAATCATGGCATCGCCAAATGCGCGTGGCACGTTGGGATTTACAATGGCAATTACGGTGTCGGCATTTTCTACGGCTGCCAGCGTTGTATCTACCGATGTTCCTAACGAAACAAAACCACATTTGTCGGGTGTTGAAACCTGAATCATAGCAATGTTCACTTTCAGGTATCCTTCTCTTATCAGCCGTTGTGTTTCCTGAAGGAAAACCGGAATATAATCGGCATAACCTTCCTGTGTTTGTTTTCTGACGTTTCCGCCAACAAAAAACGATTCTAACTGGAAAATACCTTCAAACTCTTTTCCTGCGTACGGTGCATCACCTTCGGTGTGAAGATGTTGAATGCGTACATTTCGGAACTCTTTGTTGCGACCTCTTTCGCACATGGCTTTTATAAGCGGATGCGGGGTTGCTGCTACACTGTGAATGTGAATACGGTCGTTTGACTTGATTACTCGCACTGCTTCCGCAGCAGAGACATACTTAATGTTCTTCTTCATACTAAATCGGTTATAAAATCTTTTTTTCGGTTGTGACCGTAAATGTATAAAAACATATATTCAGTTTTGTTTCGGTTTGGGTTTTTAAGTCATTCAAATGAATTTGTAAACTATTTGTTAATAACAACTATTTATCCGAACTTTGTTGGCGCCAAACATGTAAATATCAACATGTTTAAATAGTTATAGCTTTTGTCGAATAGAGAGTTTGACATACTCAATTCAGATAGATTTTTGCGAGAAGATATTTGGTTTGAGTATAATATCCATTTTTGAGGTTTAACATCAATCATTAATCAAAACATGGAAAAACTGAAAGGTTCAATTTTGAACCTTTCTTTTTTTTATCTCTTACCTTTTTCCTATTTTTACGCCAATTCAAAAAAAACAAAGAGTTATGTTGAAAGAAAAAATGCGTAATGCAATTAACGAGCAGATAAATGCTGAGCAGTATTCGGCATTGTTATATTTATCAATGTCGGCATATTTTAACGACAAAGGGTTACCCGGATTTGCAAACTGGATGTACATTCAGTATCAGGAAGAATTGAGCCATGCCAACAAGTTTTTTAAATATGTTGTCGACCGCGGTGCAAAAGTCGAGTTAAAAGCAATTAAGCAAATGCCAACCGAATGGGACGGAGTAATTGCTGTTTTTGAAGCAACTCTGGAACACGAGCAGTTGGTAACCAGTTTAATTAATAATTTAATTGATATTGCAATTGAAGAGAGCGACCATGCAGCTCAAAGCTTTTTGCAATGGTTTATCGACGAGCAGGTTGAAGAGGAAGCGAACGTTCAGGAAATTTTAGATACGCTTAAACTTGTGAACGGACAGGGGAACGGTATATTTA
>JALUZN010000171.1 GCA_027011835.1 Draconibacterium sp.
ACCATAATTTTATTCTCAACAAAAAAGTCCACCCTTCTTGTGCCAATATCGTAACCTTTATATTGCAGTTTCATTTCGTGTTCTCGGCTAAACTCAATACCTTGCATTTTCATTTCTATTGCCAAAGCACGTTGATATACAACTTCTTGAAAACCATTACCAAGATGTTTATGCACTTCCATTGCACAACCAATAATTTTATATGTCAAATCTTTATATTTCATTTATTCCTTCTTTTAATCAAGCAATCAAATTAATCATTTTAAAATCAAGGTTCAGACAATTAAAATGGTGTTTCAATTCCCAATTCCTCACAATAGCCGGCAATTTCTTTATTTACTTTAACTAACTCTATATCTAATTGCTTCAAATTAGCAGATACATCTTCCAATATTATTTCTTCTTCTTCTTCTTCAAAAGTGTCCACATATCTTGAAATGTTTAGGTTGTAGTCGTTTTCGGCTATTTCTTCTAATATGGCAACATAAGAATATTTATCAATGGTTTCTCTGTTACGATATGTATCTACAATCAAATCAACATCTTCATCACGCAATTCATTTTGATTTCCATTTTTAATGTAATGGTCGTCTCCGCTTGCATCAATAAAAACAACATTATCATCTGCTTCACGACATTTTTTAAATACCAAAATACAGGTAGGAATACTGGTTCCGTAAAAGATATTGGCAGGTAAACCGATTACAGCGTCTAAATAATTGAGTTCGCTAATCAAATATTTACGGATAACACCTTCGGCTGCACCTCTAAACAAAACACCGTGAGGTAGCACGGTTGCCATTGTTCCGTTGTCAGCCAGTTGGTAAATCATATGCTGTACAAAAGCGTAATCGGCTTTGGTATTTGGTGCTAATCTTCCGTATTGACTAAATCGTTCATCTGTGCTGTTAAGCGGGTTTTTATTTCCTTTCCAATGTGCAGAAAATGGCGGATTAGCAACAACGGCTTCAAACCGTTTGTCGAGATGTTGCGGATTTTCCAAAGTATCTTCTTGCTGTATGTCGAATTTACGATGTTGGGTCGTAAACCGATTTTAGTTTAGTTTTTCCAGTTGTTACAATTTTTGCCAATATTTTAGAAACTTGTTGTGGCGTGTAAAATTCTCCTGCTGATTTTCCTGCTCCTGCGGCAAACTTTGCAATCAAATATTCGTAGGCATCACCCAAAACATCGGCTTCAATATCATCCAGTCTAAAATCAATTTTATCAAGATGATTTAATATCTTTACAATGACTTCGTTCCTTGCTCCAACGGTTCTACCAATTTTTGTAGAAGTTAAATCCAAGTCCTCAAACAAAGCGTTAAAATCTTCTTCCGATTCTGTTCCCATTGTGCTTTGCTCAATGTGGTTCATCACGGCTTGCAAATCTTCAATAATGTAATTGCTTTCGCTTTCGGTATCGGCATTTCCTTTTTTTGCCAATTCAGAAAACAGTTCTTGGGGTAGTAAAAAGTAACCAAGTTTCATCAATGATTCTTCTTTTATGGCGTCCAAAGTTTCAGGGTCGGTTACTTCTTTGTAGTCGGTTACTTCTTCGCCTTCTAAAAGACTGTTTGCATACAGATATTGCTTTTCGCTCAGGTACTTATAAAAGATAAAACCGAGAATGTAGTCTCGGTAGTCGTCTGCACTTATTTTTCCTCTGAGCAGGTTTGCAATTCCCCAAAGTTGGGCTTCTAATATTTTCTTTTGGTCTTCTGACATATTGTTTTATTTCCTTTAATTTTCAATTCTGCAAGATACTTGTTTTTGTTGAGCGTTGGCAAGAAATTGCTTCCCGAAAAAATACGGAACAGGCTTTTTAGTTTTTTTGAGTTTGCCTGTGTGTCGGCAAAAAACCAAATGTGCAATTTGTGCGTGGGCTTTTCATTTTAATATTTTCTTGTAGCAAATTTGTCATTCTATTTCGTGTCTCCTGCTTGTGCCTAACGGTTTATGTAAGTGGAGTGCGGGATTAAAAGTGATGAACTTTCAATTCTGCACTGAGCCAATTCGTTTATTCATATTTTCTTTTTTACGCCAATCGTCAAAGACGAATTGGCGGTGTTGCAACGGAGAACTGCGGTTGAATTACCCGCTGAAACCCGCATTACATTTACATTTTGTTACCACACGTTATTTTATTTTGATTGATTCAAAGTGTCTAACATTTCCAATATTTCTATTAAATTAATTACTGTATCATTTCCAGTATCAACTCCCATTACTACTCCACGGATTTTAATTTCGAATGTAAGGTTCATTTTACTATCAACTAACTTAATCATCCAAGGGTCAATCTTATCATTTTGGCATAAAATATTTATGTCCTTTGTGTCTTTGTTTGTTTTTAATTCATTTAATAATGTATCTTTCATTAAGTGGGTAAGACCAGAACTGTATTGTGTTTTAAATCTTTCTGTCGCTGTTTCATCTCCATTAACTATAATTTGAAGTAAAACAGTTTTTTTGTCACTTGGAAGCCAAGTAACAGTATCAATTTCTAAAAGGAAGTTGCCTTTTATTTTATCTAATCCCCAATTTATAGCAAAATCTGTGATTCTATCTTCATCAGAATTTCGTCCCATATGCTCAGAGGATAATTGGCTTAAAGGACGAATTAAAGATTTAAAACCTTCATCAAAATCTTTGGTAAAATCGGAGTACAATTTTTCTTTAAGAAACAAAGGGACTTCACATTTTTCGAGCAAAATCGGAATGACCACAACTTTTTTCTCGTCTAATTCTCGCATTAACCCAGAATTCAACTCTTTTTTACACCACTCACTTGCTACAGAATTTTTTGACAATACAACCAATAAAAATGAAGATTCTGTCAAACCATCTTGTATTTTGTCAATTAATGAATCTCCTGGTTGCATAGCCCATTTGTCAAGCCATACATTAATTCTGTTTTTCACTAAATTTATAGATAGTTTTTCTACAAACTCACTATCCTTACTTGAGTAACTAATAAATACGCTCATATTTTTTTATAATGTGTGGTAACTAATCTGTCTGTAAAATAAAGTTACCATATATTGTTAAATCTGGTATGTATTATTCTCCTTTGGTATCTTATAATATTTTATCATTGAATGAGATTTATTTGCTTTTTACCCTCCCCAATTTTCGCGGTCTAAACTACGGTAGTGGATGGCTTCGGAAAGGTGGTGGGGTTGAACATTTTCCTCGCCCTCTAAATCGGCAATTGTTCGCGAAACCTTTAAAATACGGTCGAAAGCCCGCGCTGAAAGTCCGAGCCTGTCCATTGCATTTTTTATTAGTTCGTTGCTCTCTTCATTAAGCACCACATATTTGCGAATTAATTTTGAGGTCATTTGTGCATTGGCATAAATTCCTTTATTCCCGGCAAATCGTTCTTCCTGAATCTTACGTGCTTTTACAACTCTTTCGCGAACGGTTTTACTGTTTTCCGAAGCCTCTGATTCCGACAATTTTTTAAACGGAACAGGAACAACTTCGAGGTGAATATCAATCCGGTCGAGTAGGGGGCCCGAGATTTTATTTAAATATTTTTGCACCACTCCGGGGCCGCATACACACTCTTTTGTGGGGTGGTTGTAATAGCCACACGGACAAGGATTCATAGATGCGACCAGCATAAAACTCGCCGGATATTCTACCGAGAATTTTGCCCGCGAAATGGTGATGTTCCGGTCTTCGAGTGGTTGCCGCATCACTTCTAAAACGGTTCGTTTAAATTCGGGCAACTCGTCTAAAAACAGAACACCGTTATGAGCCAGTGAAATCTCTCCCGGTTGCGGATAGTTTCCTCCGCCAACCAGTGCAACGTCGGAAATGGTGTGGTGTGGCGAACGAAACGGACGCTGGGTCATTAACGAAGTCTCTTTATCCATTTTGCCGGCTACCGAATGAATTTTTGTTGTCTCCAATGCCTCTTTTAAAGTAAACGGAGGAAGTACTCCGGGAATTCGTTTTGCCAGCATTGTTTTTCCTGCTCCCGGCGGGCCAATTAACAAAATGTTATGACTTCCGGCAGCGGCTATTTCGAGAGCACGTTTTACATTCTCCTGACCTTTAACATCAGAAAAATCGAGTGGGTTATTGTCTGTTTTTGCGGCAAACTCGGCGCGGGTATCAATTACGGTAGGCTCTAAATTGCCCTGCCCGTTTAAAAAGTCGATTACCTCTTTAATATTTTCGGCGCCATAAACTTTTAATTTATCGACCACAGCCGCTTCGCGTACATTTTGTTTGGGCAGAATAAAACCTTCGAAACCCTCTTTTCGCGCATTAATTGCAATGGGTAAAACGCCTTTTATGGGTTGCAAAGTTCCATCTAACGAAAGTTCGCCCATTAAAATGTATTTCGAGAGTTTGTCGGAGTTAATTTGTTGCGATGCAGCCAGAATTGCGGCAGCTAAAGGTAAGTCGTAGGCCGAACCTTCTTTGCGGATATCGGCCGGAGCCATATTTATAATTATTTTGTATCGCGGCCATTTGTAGCCGTTTAACCGAAGTGCCGACTCCATTCGTTGCTGACTCTCTTTTACTGCGCTGTCGGGCAAACCAACCAACATAAATTTAATACCTTTTGTAACATCAACTTCAATGGTTATTGTAGTTGCATCTATTCCGAAAACTGCGCTTCCAAAGGTTTTAACTAACATAAGCGGGGATATTTTGATAAAACCTAAAATTAATGAATTTCGAGGAGAATAAAAATTATCCTATATTTTCAATACTTCGTTAAATTTCTGTTTCTCGCAAAGCTGTGAAGCCGCAAAAGTCTGGTAGATAATAAATTACACAATCGTCTTCTGTCTTATGATTTTCTGTTTATGAGGTGTCTATAAAAATGTACCGAACTATTATTTTTTGGGGAGTTTGTTTTTTAATCAAAAAATTCCTCGAGACTCTGCCTCGGGGTTCTTTATTTTCTCCCCTGAATCTCAGGGGAGATGTCATTCGTCATCTGACGGATGACAGAGGGGTAAAATAAAGAAAATTCGATTTTCGGCTTCTTTGCCGAAATAAAGTTGGTGTAACCTGCCCGCCAACCGGCTGGTACTCCTTGGCTCTGCCACGGAGATAGTCAATTTTAAGAATATTCTTTATTGCAGGCGCTTTCTTTTTACCAGATACGAAAAAAGTACCTGATTAAAATTTTCGTTAATGTCGGCTTCGGCCAAATCAATTTTATATTGTCCGCATTTCACTTTCAACTCTTCAAAGTAGGAGTTAACCGTTTTGGCATAATAATCTTTTACTTCCCACGGATTTAACTTTACTGTGTGCCCGGTTTCTAAATCGACGAATTTATGGGGCCGGTTACTAAAGTCGAATTCACGTTCCAACGAGTGGTCGGTAACGTGAAAAAGAATTACTTCGTGTTTGTTGTAGCGTAAATGTTGCAATGCCTGAAACAGCTCGTCGGTATTTTCGCCATCCAGCATATCGCTAAAAATTACCACAAGCGAACGTTTATGAATATTCTCTGCAATTTGATGAAGTACCTGCGTTGTGTCTGTTTTTTTACGAAGGTGTGCATTTTCGGGGCGAATTAGTTTTGCCAGTTCGTTGTACATCAGTTCGGCATTTACCGACGAAATCCGAGGGTTGGAATTAAACTCTATTTCATCGGAGAAAAGTGTTAACCCCACTGCATCGCGCTGTTTTCGTAACAGATAAATTAAGGCTGCGGCAGTATAAACCGAGAAAGCTAATTTATTATGAAGATGTTTTTTCCCTTTCGAATAGGGAAATAACATCGATGAAGAGGTGTCAATAACCAGCTGGCAGCGCAGGTTGGTCTCCTCTTCGTACTGTTTTACAAATAATTTGTCGGTTCGGGCAAACAGTTTCCAGTCAACACGTTTGGTCGATTCGCCCTGGTTGTATAACCGGTGTTCGGCAAACTCAACCGAAAACCCGTGAAACGGACTTCGGTGCAATCCGGTAATAAAACCTTCAACCACTTCGCGGGCAATTAACCCGAGATTATCGAACTGGTGAAACTGTTCTATGTCGAAAAGATTTTTCAAAGCAGATGTAAATCAGTAAAAAAAAAATACGAGATTTTTTCAAAAGCAAAATCGATGAATTAACCCAATTGTGTCACTCCATTTACTATTGACAAGCCATTGAAAAAACCTCGTTTCAAAAAAAGTAAACAAAATAAGGTTGCTTACAAAAGAGCATCCAGTTTTGTAACAAAATTTTGTTTTGGAGCGGCACCCACTTGTTTGTCGGCTACTTCGCCATTTTTAATAAACAGCATTGTTGGAATATTTCTGATTCCGAATTTTACTGCAATTCCCGGATTCGAGTCAACGTCAACTTTCCCAATAATTGCTTTTCCTTCGTACTCGGTAGCCATCTCTTCAACAATTGGAGCTACCATTCTGCAAGGGCCGCACCAAACAGCCCAAAAGTCAATCATAACGGGTTTATCCGATTTCATTACCAATTCTTCGAAATTGGCATCTGTAATTTCTAAAGCCATAACAGTTCTATTTTATAATTATAAATTTCAAAATTTGTGGTGCAAAAATAGTTAATTAATTCTATATCCAATATTCGATTCTTCTTCAAAGAACCGTAAAAATTCTTCGCTTAAATCAATCCGTAATGTTCTCGAGAACATTTGAATTTGCATATTGTTCTCCGGATCGTAAACATTAAATTTTAACAAAGCTTTTCCGTTATTGTTTGCGGTTAAAGTGTTAATTTCCGAAATAACTGCTTCGTTAAGCTTATCGAGGGGTAAATTTATGGTTACACTTTTAATATAATTTTTCCGAACTTCGGAAAGCAGCTCAATCTGAGAAACTTTAAACTCGTAATAATCGCTTTTCCACCGTTTTTGAACACTTCCTTTTACCATTAAAAAAAGTCCGGGTTTACAATATTTATGAAAGTTAACATAGTCTTGCCCAAAAAAGAAGAACTCTTTTGAATCGGTATAATCGGCCAGGGTAAGTGTTCCGAAGGGGTTTCCGTTTTTCGATGTTCCTTCGCGGGCAGCGGTAACCATTCCTCCCAATACAAAATCTTTGTCGATGTATTTTTCAATGTCGTTATTTAAATCTTTTAGTCCCACATCGCGCGAGCAGAAACTTTTTATTTCGAGCTTATAATCATCGAGGGGATGTGCGGTAAGGTAAATGCCAATCAGGCTTTTCTCTTTTTCGAGGAGGATTAATTTTGCCCATTCATCGACTTGGGGCGGTGCAGGCTTTTTAATTACTTCGCTGCTTCCCATTCCGCCAAATAAACTTTGCTGAGCACTTTGTGCTTCTAACTGCACTTTATTTCCGTATCGAATTAATTTTTCGATAAACGAGGTGGAATCGTTTTCGTCGTCGCCGGCAAAGAAACAGCTGCGAGTAACTTCGCCCAAATTGTCGAAAGCTCCTGCAATAGCCAGTGCTTCGAGGTTCTTTTTGTTAACGGTTTGCAGGTTGGCATTTTCAACCAAATCGTAAATGGTTTTAAAGCCGCCAATTTTTTCGCGCACTTTAATAATTTCCTGAACGGCACCTGCTCCAACACCTTTTATTGCACCCATTCCAAACCGAATATCACCATTTTTATTGGCGGTAAATTTTACAAAGCTTTCGTTTATGTCGGGGCCGAGAACATTGAGTTTCATTCGTTTGCACTCGGTCATTAACTTTGTAATCTCAGTAATATTATTTAGATTCCGGCTAAGGTTGGCTGCCATAAATTCGGCAGGGAAATGTGCTTTTAAATAACCGGTTTGGTAGGCAATGTGTGCATAACAAACCGAGTGCGATTTGTTAAATGCATACGAAGCAAATGCCTCCCAGTCTTTCCATATTTTATCGATTACCGTGTCGGGGTCTTGTCCGGTTAATGTACATTCATCGGTAAACTGAAAGTTAGCTTTGCATCCGGCAATAAATTTCTCTTTCAGCTTGTTCATCTCCGCAATTTTCTTTTTCCCCATTGCTTTTCGCAGCGAGTCGGAGTCGCCCCGGGTAAAACCGGCAAGCAATCGCGAAAGCAACATTACTTGTTCCTGAAAAACCGTAATGCCGTAAGTTTCGCCAAGATACTTCTCCATCATTGGCAGATCGTACTGAACTTTTTTCCGCCCGTGTTTCCGGTCGATGTAGTCGGGAATGTACTGCATTGGCCCCGGACGGTAGAGGGCGTTCATTGCAACCAAATCTTCAAACCTGTTGGGTTTCAGGTCGCGCAAATGTTTTCTCATTCCGTCCGATTCAAACTGGAAAACAGCCGTTGAACCTCCTTTACTAAACATCTCATAGGTCTCTTTGTCGTCTTCGGGAATGTTATCTATGTCAACCTCAATTCCTTTTGACAGGCGAATGTTTTCGAGTGTTTCTTTTATAATGGAGAGGGTTTTTAGCCCAAGAAAATCCATTTTCAGTAGTCCGATATCTTCAACAAAACGACCATCGTACTGTGTAGTTTGTAAAAATTCTTCGTCTTTTGTGGGCATCAACGGAATGTGGTCGGAGAGGGGGTCGCGACTGATTAAAATTCCGCATGCGTGAACTCCCGACTGGCGGACTGACCCTTCCAGTGTTTCGGCAAATTTTATGGTTTGTGCAATTAATTGGTTTCCCGAATTTTTCTCTTTTTTTAAATCGGCGCTCTCTTTGTAGGCTTTTTCGAACGTCATTTTAGGTGCTTCGGGAACTAGTTTTGCCAAACGGTCGGCTTCCGGAAGTGGCAGTTTCAAAACACGTGCAACATCGCGAATGGCCGATTTTGTAGCCATTGTACCAAAAGTGCAGATGTGTGCCACTTTATCGCGACCATATTTTTCGGTTACATAATCGAGTACAAGTTGCCGGCCGTCGTCGTCGAAATCGATATCGACATCGGGAAGCGAAATACGGTCGGGATTCAGAAAACGTTCGAAAAGCAGATCGAACCTGATTGGGTCGATGTTGGTAATTCCGGTGCAGTACGAGACTGCGGCACCGGCAGCCGATCCGCGTCCGGGGCCAACAAGAACACCCATTTTTCGCGCTTCATTAATAAAATCCTGAGTGATAAGAAAATAACCCGGATATCCCATTGTTTTAATGGTGTCGAGTTCAAAATTTAAACGATCCGATACACTTTTGTCGAGCGGGTCGCCATAACGTTTTTTGGCGCCTTCGAAAGTAAGGTGCCGCAGATAAGTTGCTTCGAGCTTAACGCGAATCACTTTTTCGTAACCTCCTAAACGTTCATAAGCATTTTCCCCAAACTCCTCAATTAACTCCTCTTCCGAGTATCTCTTTTTGAACTCCTCTTCTGTTCCAATCTCCTCGGGAATGGGGAAAACCGGCATAATTGGTGCCGAGTTTAGTTGAAATTCCTCAACTTTGTCGGCAATTTCCATGGTGTTTGCGAGTGCTTCGGGTTGGCTGGCAAACAGCTCATTCATTTCGGCCTGTGTTTTAAACCACTCCTGTTTTGTATAGCGCATCCGGCCAGGGTCGTCTAAATCTTTCCCTGTATTTAAACAAATCAACAGGTCGTGTGCGTCGGCATCTTCGGCATTTGTAAAATGTACGTCGTTTGTGGCAATTACTTTTATGCCATATTTTTTAGCTAACGGAATTATCAGGTTGTTTACTTTTACCTGATTGTCGTAAATATTTTGTCGTTGCTCAATTTCTTCAGCCGGATGGAGCATGATTTCAAGATAATAGTCGTCGCCAAAAATATTTTTATACCATTGAATTACCTCTTCGGCATCTTTTATCCGGTTGTTCATTAACAAATTGGGTACTTCGCCTCCTAAACACGCCGACGAAACAATTAACCCTTCGCTGTATTTTTCGAGCAATGTTTTATCGATACGTGGTTTATAATAAAACCCTTCGTTGTTGGCTATCGAAACCAGTTTTATTAAGTTTCGGTAACCGGTTTTGTTTTTTGCAAGCAAAATTAAATGATATCCAGACCGGTCTATTTTTTCGTTTTTATTACTAATCGAGCGGGCTGCAACATACGTTTCGCATCCGAGAATTGGTTTTATATTTTCGTTTACGCAGGCTGCATGAAACTCTTTAATTCCATACATTGAACCGTGGTCGGTGAGAGCCAGCGCTTTCATTTTATCTTTCTTCGCCTTTGTTACGAGCGCCTTTACACTGGCTGCTCCATCTAAAATAGAGTATTGCGAGTGAACATGTAAATGGGTAAACGGAATCATTTCTTATTACTTTGCTTCTTTCTTATTTTAATTCTTTTTTCGAAGCTATAAAGTTAAAGTTTTTGAGGTGTTGAAATTGCGTTGTTAATAAAAAATATGAATACCCGTATATTTACCCAATTATTATTATCTTTGAAATAAAAATAGAAGTATGTCATTAATTAACTTTATAGAACAGTTCCCCGATGAGGA
>JALUZN010000172.1 GCA_027011835.1 Draconibacterium sp.
TGAGGCGTTAATTTATAGATAGTTAAGTATTTATTACGTTTTGAATGTCTGGAAATTAGCAAGTTGATCTTTTTTTATTGAACGTTTTAAGACAGTCCGGACAGCTCTCCTCTCTTGTTTTTCCACACTATTTCTTATTGATAAGCCAGGAATTCCTTTTTTATTCGATGCACAAATTTATGTGGATTTACACTATTTTGTTGAAAGTTGCAAGGCAATAAAAATTGAGAATTATTAATTTTTTAAATAAAAACAAATGAACATTTATGTTGGAAATCTTCCGTTTAATTTAGGCGAGGAAGATTTAAAAGAGATTTTCGAAGAGTATGGTGAAGTAGCTTCTGCTAAAATTATTTCAGATAAATTTTCTGGAAGAAGCAAAGGTTTTGGTTTTGTTGAAATGGATAGCGATGATGACGCAAACAACGCTATTAAAGAGTTAAACAATGCTGAAGTTGGTGGAAGAAACATCAAAGTAAACGAATCTAAACCTCGTGAGAATCGTGGTGGAGATCGTCGCGGAGGTGGTGGTTATCAACGTAGAGACCGTTACTAATAGAAAATGAAAGGTACCGTAAAATGGTACGATGCAGTTAAAGGATATGGATTTATCCAGTCTGAAGACGACAAAGATTTATTTGTGCACCGTACCGGAGTTAAAGACAATGTCTTTTCCTTGGAAGCAGGGCAGGCTGTCGAGTTCGAAATAAAAGAAAGCGACAAAGGGCCGGTAGCATTTGATGTGGAAGTAGTGTAACAACGAAACAACGAGATATAAAAAAAAGGATTCAAAATTTTGAATCCTTTTTTTTATTGTATTTTACAACACTTCGTAAAACTTTCTCAAATGTGTTATTGGCAGGTGTTTCTGATTTAAGATTGCATTTGTATAAAACATTGATATTTAATTGCATCCGAAATAAACTTATGTTTAAAAACTAACGAACTTTTATTTTAAAGCTCAATAAAAAAAGTGGTCCCCTTTTCTTTCGTACTTTCAAACCACACTTTCCCTTTTAAATATTTCTCGCCCAATAATTTCATACTATAAGTTCCAAGCCCACGACCGGTTCCTTTTGTCGAAAAAGAACGTTTAAATAATTGAAACTGAATATCATGCTCGATATAAGCTGAGTTGTGTACCGAGAAAACAGTTAATTTGTTATCTTTTCGGCAACTCAGACTAATCCGATCGCCCGGATTGTGGTATTCCAGGGCATTTTTAATCATATTCCCCAAAATTCGCCGCAGTAAAACAGGGTCCGATTTTACGATAATGCGCTCTGCATCTGCGTCAATTAAAATTGTTTTATCGCCAAGCAATTCAGGCTGCGAATAGAACTCTTTCAATTGGGTTAAAAACGAAAGTGAATCTATTTCTGTTAGTGCTGGTTTTAAATCGCCCCTTTCGGCAGCAATAATTTGATGTTGCATCTGTATTTCATCAACCAATTTTTCGGCAGCATCCTTTATGGTCGAGGTTATTTCAATAATTTCATCGGGGTCTTCAATTTCGTTTAATACCGTAGTAAGTCCCAAAATTCCACTTGCACTGTTTAATATATCGTGAAAAAAGATACGTTCCAACGCCTCTTTTCTCTTCTTGTCGCCCATGTCGGTAATTGTAAAAACCGTTAGCATCTCCTTTTCAAACTCAAAAGGTGTAGCTGTTACAAGTAGATCCAGCGTCTCATTATTGTTGGTTGCAATCCGGCACTCTTTGGTTGATTTTTCACCCAGCTGCGATTCGCTAATTGCAATTGCAGCTCCACAAGTACGGCAGAAATCGCTAGTATTACACCCCTCAGGAGAAGTGTCGGCATGTATACAATTGAGTGCTTCTCCCGAGCGAACACCAAGAATTGAGTCAAGATTGGCAAATCCACAGAAATCGTAATACGGCTTATTGGCGTACACAACCTGTCGCTCTTTGTTGAGAATAACAACCATTTGAGAAACAGAATCGATTAAATCTATTAACAACTTGTTTTCAGCAAAAACAGCAGACTGTTTCTTCTCCTCTTCATCTGAAAGTCTTTCGTTAAAATTGTAGCCAGAAATTAATCGTTTAGTAAACATTAAATATTGTTGTTAGTTATGGTGTGGAAAGGTATATTTCATTTTTGAATTTTCAAATTTTTTTTCTCATTTTCAAATTAAATTAGCAAAAAGACAAAATTTGACTTTTATGAAACATTTTCTCTCATTTATTGTTAACTATATGAAACAGAATTATTATTTTAAAACCAATATTTTATGATTATGAAGATGAAATTATTTTTACTTATTGCAATTGTTGCTTTAGCGTTTTCGTGCAAAACAGCAAAACATTCGAAAAGCAGCGATACAGAAACAATGCAAACACCAACAACAAATCAGTCTGTTCAATCGAACCAAGGAGATGTTATCTCCGCAGACAAGTCGCAACAGGCACAATCGGTTAATGCTGCATCTTCCAGTTCAAATGGCACTTCGTTTGAGATTATGAAAAAGTCTCCTAATTTGAAAAATTTATCGGAGCTTTCGGCATTCTTCGACATGTTGGATATTACATATTATCCCGATTTGGTTAACGATCCGGTAAATACTCATAACTATAAAAACGACGAAAAAAAGACAGCTGCAAATATGGGCGTTTATTTGGGCGATATGGTTTACGTGATGGGAAGTGAAGGGTATATTGAAGCATATAAAAATTTTGGTGCTGCCATGGAGTTGGCTCATGAAGTTGGCATTGAAGATAATTTCCCAAATCTTGTTATCGACAGGTACGAAGGGAAAGCTCCAAAAGACTCAGTAATGATGATGTTGGATGACGCTTTAAACAAAAGCGAAAAACACCTTTCGGCAAACGATAAAGTAATTTTTTACGATTTTATGTTGTATGGGAATTAGGCCTAATGGACAAAAAGGAGGCTATAAAGTTTGCTACGCCTTATATTTATTAGCTTTGCAGCAAATCAAAGGTTATGAATAAAAAAATGCTTTTATTGTGGTAGCACAA
>JALUZN010000173.1 GCA_027011835.1 Draconibacterium sp.
GTTGTAGCTTTATTTGCCGAAACTGTTTTATAACTAAGTGTATCCACTTTTTTAATTTTTATTTGTATTAACACTTGTGAAAATCTATGAGAAATAATTTTTATCGCAACGGAATACTATTAATAAAAACCTTTACTCAAAGAAAATCAACTATTTACACTCCTTATTTCTAAGGATAATAATCGGGACTGCAAAAGTATTCCCTTTTTTCATATTTCCAAAAAATAGGTATTAATTTTTTGTGTTATTAAGTGGTTGTTAACTAATTGCTTGAAAAGCCATTTAAAACATCTCGATTTTATCGCATACAAGTGATTCTATTTTTCAAGTTTTGAACGTTATTTTTTTACATTTGTTGAATCTGTTTTTACACTTTCGATGAAAAATTTAAAACCAAAGAAAATAAAAAAACGAATTGTTAATTCGTGGATTACTTCATTAATAAGTATTTCGCTTGTTCTGTTAATGATTGGTATGCTCGGGTTAATTTTTGTGAATGCAAACAAACTGGCAGAATATGTTCGCGAAAAAATCGGATTTACTCTTGTTTTAAACGACAATATTAAAGAAGTTGAAGTAACCCGTTTAGAAAAGGTTTTACAAACAGGCGACTTTGTTAAATCGGTTCGGTACATTAACAAGGATACGGCAGCAAAAGAATTAACTGCCGATTTAGGCGAGAATTTTACCGACTTTCTTGGATTCAATCCGCTTTTCTCTTCACTCGAAATTAAACTTTATTCGAAATATATCCACCCCGATAGTTTAACCGTTTTAGAAAAACGGTTTCTCGAATACCCGCAGGTAAAAGAGGTGTATTATCAGAAAAGCCTTGTGAATGTTATTAACAAAAATGTGGGGCGAATTAGTGTTGTGCTTGTTGTTATTAGCAGTTTGTTAACGTTTATTTTTGTTGCATTAATAAACAATACCATTCGTATTTCTGTCTATTCGCAACGTTTCACAATTAACACCATGCAAATGGTTGGAGCCGGCAATGCTTTTATTCGAAAGCCATTTCTTCAAAAAAGCCTGTTTCTGGGAATTTACGGAGCTTTAATAGCCAATACAATTCTTTTTTTCTCACTATTCTCGGTGCGAAAAGAGCTCTCCGATATTTTTGGTTCTTTCAACTTTTCATCTTTCGGATTGGTTTTTTTACTCGTTTTACTTTTTGGAATTTTCATTTCTTTAACATCGACATACCTCGCAGTGAACAAATTTTTAAGATTGAAATTTGATGAATTGTTTTATTAACTATCTTTACCGATTCAATTTTTCAAAACAATGGCTAAAAAAGAGATACAAGAGACCGGATTTGCTCTGGGAAAAGAGAATTACAAATTAATGGCAATTGGCTTTGCTATTATTGTTATCGGATTTATTTTACTGTCGGGTGGAGGCAGCGACGACCCCAATGTTTTTAGTGAGGAGTTATTTAGTTTCAGACGATTAACAATTGCTCCTATTTTATTATTTGTAGGTTTCGTTTTCGAGATTTATGCAATAATGAAAAAACCTAAAAACAACAGTTAACATCACTTTTTATGAACGAATTTCAAGCCTTAATTCTTGGAATCTTACAAGGTCTTACCGAATTTCTGCCCGTTAGCTCGAGTGGGCATCTCGAAATTGGTCATGCTTTGTTAGGCGATACATCGACCAACAATTTACTTTTTGCGGTAGTTGTACATGTTGCAACAGTTTTAAGTACAATTGTTGTTTTCCGAAAAGACATTCTTGAGTTATTGAAAGACTTGTTTCAGTTTAAATGGAACGAATCAACCATTTACATCTCGAAACTGGTTTTTTCTGCGCTGCCGGTTTTGGTTTTGGGGCTCTTTTTCAAAGATGAAATTGAACAACTGTTTGTAGGAAATTTAGTTCTTGTAGGAAGCATGCTCCTACTTACCGCTCTGCTTTTAGGGCTTACTCATTTCGTAAAAAAAACCGATGGCGAAATAACTTTTTTTAAAGCTTTTTTAATAGGAATAGCACAGTCGATTGCAGTAATTCCGGGCATTTCAAGAAGTGGGGCAACTATTGCTACCGGACTTCTTCTTCAAACAAAGAAAAACGAAATTGCCCGTTTCTCCTTTTTAATGGTTCTGATTCCAATTATAGGAGCTGCTTTTCTTGATATTATTAGCGGCGAAGTTACTTCGGATACAACCATTGGGGTAATGCCACTAACTTTTGGTTTTATTGCAGCATTTGTTTCAGGACTACTGGCCTGCTCGTGGATGATAAAAATTGTAAAACGCGGAAAACTAATTTATTTCGCAATTTATTGTTTGGTTATTGGCCTTATTGCTATCTTTGCAGCCTGATTTTTTGAGTTTTTCTCAAATCATTGAAATATAGCGCATTGCGAATGGCGGAATTCAAAAAAACGTATGATTTTTTAGGTGGAGAGGTTTTATTGTTCGATAAAGACCTGAACTGGACTTCGTTTGATTTGGTAAACAGAGTACGAAATACACTCTGTCGAAAAATGGGAATAAAAAAAATGAAAGTTGGTCATGCCGGCACACTCGACCCGTTGGCAACCGGACTGCTAATTTTATGTACCGGGAAATCGACAAAAAAAATCGAGTCTTTTCAGGGAAAAGAGAAAGAGTATGTTGCAACCTTAAAACTGGGCGCCACTACTCCGTCGTTCGATATGGAAACTGAGGAAGACAGTGGCAACGATACGTCGCACATAACACTCGACAAAATAAAAGAGGCTGTAAAACTATTTCAGGGCGAAATAGAACAAGTACCTCCGGTTTTTTCGGCAGTAAAAATTAAAGGGAAACGCGCTTTCGATTATGCAAGAAATGGCGAAGAGGTAAAACTTCGTTCGCGAAAGATTGTTATAAGAAACATTGAAATTGAGTCGTTCGATTTACCGTTCGTAAAAATTAAAGTGGAATGCAGCAAAGGAACCTATATTAGAGCTTTAGCACGCGACATTGGCGAACAACTTAAATGCGGAGCTTATTTAACCGAGTTGCGCAGAACACGAATTGGAGACTACAAAGTTGAAGATGCATTTAAAGTTGATTATTTTCTCGAAAACTTAAATTTATTTGAAACTATTTAAATATTCCTCCGTAAAACGAGGACTTAAAAAACAAAACCAATAAACTTAAGTAAGTTTGCAAATTAATACAAAAGCATAAAACAGATAAAATTATTGCATATGAAACTATCGAAATTCAAGTATGAGCTGGACCAGAAGAAAATTGCTTTGCATCCTGCCGACAACAGGGACGAATCGAAATTGATGGTATTGAACAGGAAAACCGGTACCATTGAACACAAACTATTTAAAGACCTGCTCGGTTACTTCGACGATAAAGATGTAATGGTTTTTAACGACACAAAAGTTTTTCCCGCCCGGTTACACGGAAACAAAGAAAAAACAGGTGCCGAAATTGAAGTTTTTTTGTTGCGCGAACTTAACCGCGAACAACGCTTATGGGATGTTCTGGTTGACCCGGCAAGAAAAATAAGAATTGGAAATAAACTCTATTTTGGCGAAGACGATTTGCTGGTTGCCGAAGTAATCGACAATACTACATCGCGCGGCAGAACATTGCGTTTTCTGTTCGACGGCCCATACGACGAGTTCAAAAAAACATTGTATGAACTTGGCGAAACACCACTGCCAAAGTTTATCGACCGCCCGGTACAACCCGAAGACAAAGACCGCTATCAAACTATTTTTGCAAAACACGAAGGAGCCGTTGCTGCTCCAACAGCAGGGTTGCATTTTAGCCGCGAATTGTTAAAACGCCTCGAAATAAAAGGTATTGATTTCGAATACATTACCCTGCACGTTGGATTGGGAAATTTCAGGGGTGTTGACGTGGAAGACCTTACAAAACATAAAATGGACTCGGAGCAGATTTGGATTAAAGATCCGGTATGCGAAATGGTAAACAATGCAAAAATGGCAAAGAAAAACGTTTGCGCTGTGGGAACTACGGTAATGAGAACACTCGAAAGCTCCGTTTCAACACAGGGGCATTTAAAACCTTTTGCCGGCTGGACAAATAAATTTATTTTTCCTCCCTATCAGTTTAGCGTAGCCAACTCTATGATTTCGAATTTCCATTTGCCATACTCAACGCTACTAATGATGGTTGCTGCATTTGGAGGTTACGACTTTGTTATGGAAGCCTACCAAACTGCACTGAAAGAAGATTACCGTTTTGGGGCTTACGGCGACGCTATGTTAATTATATAAAACAGAAGCCCTCCACAAAGAAGGAACATATTTTTATAATTCAGGATAAGAATTTTAACCACGGAAACTTTTATTTTCGTGGTTTTTATTTTGAATTTTTGCAAACACCTCTATTTTCTTTTCCGAATTATTATCTTGCGCCAAAAATTTTTAAAAATGGATAAGTTCAATGTTCATGTTTGTCCGGTTTGCAATGCGAACAATTTTTCGCCTTTTTTAACCTGTACAGATTTTTTTGTTTCGAATGAAAAATTCAAAATAAAACAGTGTAGCAATTGCGGGTTTAAAATAACTGAAAACATTGAAGATGAAAAGAATATCGGGCATTACTACCAATCGGAGAAATACATTTCGCATTCGAACACAACAAAAGGGTTGGTAAACTCGGTTTATCACCGGGTAAGAAAATATATGCTCAAACGGAAAAGGCGTTTGGTAGAGAAATCGGCGACATTACAAAACGGAAAACTTTTGGATGTGGGAACCGGCACCGGTTTTTTTCTGAACGAAATGCGCGAATATGGCTGGCAGGTAACAGGAATTGAAAAAAGCGACGACGCCAGGAAATTTGCAAAAACTGAATTTAATCTCGAAAACTTACCCACCGAAGAACTTTTTAAACTTAAAGAAAACGAATACGATGTAATTTCGCTTTGGCACGTTTTGGAACATATTCATCAAATAAACGAAAACATGGACACCTTTTCGCGTTTGCTAAAAAAAGACGGGAAACTGATTATTGCTGTTCCAAATCATAATTCGTACGATGCAAAACATTACAAACAGTTTTGGGCAGCTTACGATGTGCCGCGTCATATATGGCATTTTGCACCTTCACAAATGAAACAGTTTGGCGAAAAACATGGCTTTAAATTATTAGGTTTACATACCATGCCTTTCGACTCGTTTTACGTTTCAATGCTTAGCGAAAAATATAAAAAATCATCTCTCTCACTTTTTAAAGGCATTTTTTATGGAGGTATTTCGTGGATAACAAGCCTGTTCGATAAAGCAAAATGTAGCTCGGTGATTTATGTTTTTGAAAAAAACTAATTCAAGGTATAGTTATATAAATCTCCGCCACTGCTTCCCACAATTAAATTTAATTGTCCCGAATTTTTCGCCAGTTTCCCTATACTAAACTCACTATTTCCCTGCAACGGAAATCCTTCGTGTAATTTTCCGGTGGGATTGAACAGATAAATCCGGTTAACTTCCGATTCGGTAATTCCAACCTTTTTTAATTTCGATGAGAAAGAGTAGATATTTGGCCGGTGATGAATAGCAGTTTTAAACTTGTGAGAGAAAAGTTTTTTACCGTTTTCATCCATCACTTTTAACGTGTTGCTATCAACAAAAATAAAGTCGGGCACACCGTTTCCATTTAAATCGGCAACAGTAAAGAAGTGATTTTCGCTAAATTTTGCAGTTCGCTTTTCACTAAATTTTCCGTTAAAATATAGGTAAAAAACTTTCCCTGTTTTATCGGTGGCAATAATTTTTGGCGTTCCATTCAAGTTCAAAATCAATGGGTTTTTCGAATTCTCGAACTTCGCCTCTGATTTTACCCGTGTTTCGCCTCTGCGGTTTTGAATGTATATTTTCGAGCGGTCTTTAAAAACAATATAGTCTTTGTTATTTACTCTGAAATGCTGAACAGGAGTAGTAACAGGCGAGTTTGTTTTTCCAAACTTCCACCCCGAAAGTACTTTCCCTTCGTTGCTGAAAGCAACCACTTTCCCGTTTTTAAGTGCTACAAAATAGCGATATTTCCGGTTGTTATCGTAATCGAATACAGCCACACCATTTGTTGCCGACGAGCTAAATTTAACAGGGAAATGTGCAACATTATTTCCATTTCTATTAATAAGGTAGAGCATCTCTTTTGTGTTGAAAAGATATTGCAACCGGCCATTTCTGAAATAATCGATTTGATGAATTTCCCCTAACACACGACTATCTACAGAGTAGTTCCATAAAATTCGACCACTATTCGAAACAAGATGAAGTGTATTCTCTGCATCCTGAAAAATTATTTCACGGGTTGCTTTGTTCCTATGATTAACAACTATCTGAGGTTTTGTTTCAATCTCGCTGCCAACACTGCACTGCCAGGTTGTTTGCGCCTCCTCGGCGATAGAAGGATTAAACGAAATAGAAACCGAATTAAACGAAACTCCTTTTTCGCAAATTACCTGCCAGTTAACAGCTTTAAATTTTCGAATATTCTCTTTTAAGTTCTCAAATCCTTTTGCCAGTTCTGAATTAAAAATATCTTTATTCAAACTAAAAACCCGGTTTACGTTTATATACGAATTAATGTTTGCCTTACCGGCCATTTCGCTTTTATACTCCGAATAGTTCGTATCATCGTCTAATGTTGCTCCCAAAACCATATTGTACAAATAGTTGCGTAACCCTTTTTCGGTATTTGAGAACACAAGCGAGTTGTTATAAAATGCTGCAAAATGGGCATTTGCTGTGCCAAACGGTTTGCCAAGCCAAATTCCGGGAAACGACGGATAGGGAAATTTATAAATGTCGACAGATGTTTTGGCATCAATATCAACCTGCTGTTTCAGACTATTAAAATCAATTTTTTTACGTGCCGACCAGGTAGTGAGCAACTTTACAAACTGTTTTTCAGCTTCCGATTTATTGTCGAGGCGGATGATAAACAGTGTGGTTTTTTTTTCGGTTTCTGTGGGAATAGATGTGGTCGCTACAATTAGCTCATTCTTCACAAAATTCTGAAATGTGTTTTTAAAATCAACTCGAAATCCCTTCTCCATCTTCTTTATTCTGTTTTCGCGTTTATAAAACGAATTGGTATGCGAAAAATAGTTTTCCAGTTTTTTAAAGAAAAGAGATTTGTCTGAAAACGAGTAACTTGTAAAAAACGATGTATTTTTTGGCAGCATCCGATCGGCTTGAAAGCGCACGGGTTCTTGCCCATCGAAAACAGAGAGGAAATGGTTAAGCGAATCGGTTGATGTTGATATTCCGTTTAACACCAAGCCGTTGTTGTTAAATTCTACATCGAGCTCTGTCCAGGCGGCAAAGTTTCTGAATCCTTGAAAATTATTTTTAAAACTACTTCTTATTTTTTCTCCAAACTCGTTGGTTTTAATCGAAGAGCGGTTATTTAACCAGTGCGCAACCAAATCGGGGAAAGTTTTATGATTGATATACCACGAAATATTCGACTGTGCTGAAACCGTTTTATTCACTTTCGAAAAGAACTGATCATCGGCAACACTCTGCTCGTTTAACTGTCGGATACACTGCTCCACCAGAAGCACTTTTGGACTTGCAAGAAACAATCCGTCGGTAAAACAAAAGTACAATGCCTTTTTGCTTTTTGAAGAGGTTACCGAAGTTATTTTATGGTTGCTGTAAGCCGTTTCGGTAAATGCATAGTCGTGCCCGGAATACAAAACAGAAAGAAATTTTTCGAAATCTTTCTGTTTACTACTATTTGCAGCATTAGCAATTATTAAGGGGAAAATACCTTTGTCGCCAACAAAATCGAATGCAATAATTATCGACTCGTTTCGTAAACTCTTTTGCAGGTTTTTGTTGTTCTGAATAAGGGAATCCATAAAGGCCACTTTCTTTAGAAACAGAACATCGGTTTCCATTGCAAGTAAATTTTCAACAATCGGATTATCGACAGGCACTGTTTTTAAGGCACTTAACTCTACAAAAACCGGTGCATCAATTGGCACAGCTTTGTACAACGAGGTCTCTTTCGAGAATAGAGTATCGTTGTTCGAGAAGTAGATAAAACCTGCCGCCGCGGCAAAAACTAAAAAAAATGCTATAATCAGATTTCGTTTCATTTTTACTTGATTTGTTCAAAAATAGTAAATAGAGAACGTTCTGCGAGCAATTTTTTGTTTATTAAATAAAAAGTTTATTGTTAATAACAATGGTTGCTTCTTTTTCAAAAATAAAAAGGCCGGGATAATCCGGCCTTCAAAATATTATATTTGTCTTGGTTACAACTGTTTAGCTACTTCAATTTCGTGGTAAGCTTCAATGTTGTCGCCAACTTTAATGTCGTTAAATTTCTCGATATTCAATCCACATTCGTAACCATTTTTAACCTCTTTTACATCGTCTTTAAAACGCTTTAACGAACCGAGAACACCGGTATAAATTACAATTCCATCGCGAATAATTCTTATTTTTGAGTTTCGTTCTATTTTTCCATCGCGAACCAAACAACCTGCAACCGTACCCACTTTGGTTATTTTAAATACCTCGAGAACTTCAACAGTTCCTAAAATCTCCTCCTTAATTTCAGGCGATAACATACCTTCCATTGCGGTTTTTATTTCGTTAATTGCATCGTAAATAATTGAATACAAACGAATATCAATCTGTTCTTTTTCGGCCAATTTTCTGGCATTTAACGATGGACGCACCTGGAATCCGATAACAATTGCTTCCGATGCTGCAGCAAGAAGAATATCAGACTCTGAGATTTGACCTACTGCTTTGTGTTTTATATTTACCTGAATTTCCTCTGTTGAAAGTTTTATTAACGAATCGGAGAGTGCTTCAATAGAACCGTCCACATCACCCTTTACAATCAGGTTCAGTTCCTGGAAGTTTCCAATGGCAATTCGCCGTCCTATTTCGTCGAGTGTAATATGTTTTTGAGTTCTCAGCCCTTGCTCGCGTGCCAATTGTTCGCGTTTGTTCGAAATGTTACGTGCATCGCGTTCGTTATCCATAACATTAAACTTGTCGCCCGCTTGAGGTGCGCCGTTTAATCCCAGAATAATGGCCGGCTCGGCAGGGCCAACATTGTCGATGCGTTGATTTCGCTCGTTAAACATTGCTTTTACGTGACCATAATACTGCCCCGTAATAATAACGTCACCAACATTTAATGTTCCACTCTGCACAAGCAGTGTAGCTACATATCCACGTCCTTTATCCAACGACGATTCAATAATTGTTCCCTGTGCATTTTTATTTGCATTGGCTTTCAGCTCCAACATTTCGGCCTCCAAAAGCACTTTTTCGAGTAACTCTTCAATTCCAATTCCGTTTTTAGCCGATATATCGTGCGATTGATATTTACCTCCCCACTCTTCAACAAGGTAATTCATTTCTGCCAGTTCCTTTTTAATTCTTTCGGGGTCGGCACCGGGTTTATCAATTTTATTTATTGCGAAAACAATAGGAACACCGGCTGCTGCTGCGTGATTAATTGCTTCAACTGTTTGTGGCATTACGTTATCGTCGGCTGCCACAATAATAATTGCAATATCGGTAACTTGTGCTCCACGTGCCCGCATTGCGGTAAACGCCTCGTGCCCCGGAGTATCGAGGAAAGTAATTTTCTTACCGTCTTCAAGCGTTACATTGTATGCTCCAATGTGCTGTGTAATTCCTCCGGCCTCACCGGCAATAACATTTGTTTTTCGGATATAGTCGAGCAACGAAGTTTTTCCGTGGTCGACATGCCCCATAACGGTAACAATTGGCGGACGAGATTTTAAATCTTCCTCACTATCTTCATCCTCTTCAATGGCCTCCTGAATTTCGACACTTACAAATTCAACTTTAAATCCGAATTCTTCGGCTACAACCGAAATTGTTTCGGCATCTAACCGCTGGTTAATAGAAACGAACAGCCCTAAACTCATACACGAC
The DNA here is from genome assembly GCA_027011835.1 of Draconibacterium sp. Taxonomy (GTDB): domain Bacteria; phylum Bacteroidota; class Bacteroidia; order Bacteroidales; family Prolixibacteraceae; genus Draconibacterium. The sequence goes on from JALUZN010000173.1 coordinate 9,908, forward strand.
GAGATTACCTCTGTTACGCTCACATTCATCATTGTAGCAAATTCGGCTACCGAAACAAATTCAGTAACTTTCAGAATTCCCTGTTCTTCAATCTGTTTTTCAATGTCGGCCTGCATTTTTTCGCTAACAGCAGCTCGTTTGTCGCGCCGGTATTTAGCTCCTTTTCCGCCTTTCCCTTTCGATGTTAAACGAGCAAGTGTATCTTTAATTTGCTTTTGTACATCTTCCTCATTCACCTCTTTTCTAAGCTGTCGTTTCTTTTTACTTCCCTGTTTATTTACAGTAAAGTTTCCACGTGGCCTGTCGCCGGGTTTTCTTTCAACATTAACTTTCCCGGTATCTTTTTGTATTCTCTTTCTTCGTTTTTTACGCGACAATCCGCTTTCTCCGGCTTCTTTGCCG
>JALUZN010000174.1 GCA_027011835.1 Draconibacterium sp.
ACTGTTTGGCGTGTAATGTATGGTAAAGTCGTTGTAATCGACATACGCCGTTCCGTTAAACGGAGATTGAATAACTTTTAAACTCAGCGAATCGATATTGTTATCCGGGTCGATGTCGTTATCTAACACGGCAATTTTTACTTCTGTTTTGTACGATGTTGTGTCGTAATCGTCGACCGCTACCGGAGCATAAGTAAGTCTGCTAACGTTTACTGTGTCCGATGAAGTACAGCCAAAAGTATCGGTTACTTCTAGGTAATACATTCCAAATCCGCTAACAACCGGATGTGCCGTATTTTCGCCACTGTCGATTGTGCCGCTATTGGTTGTCCATAAATATTGAAGCGCTTTTCCAATGCTGGCACTTCCATCTAACATTGCCGTTTCGCCCTGGTACATCGAAACATCGTCGCCGGCATTGGCAACAATTTCGGAGACGGTAATTTTTACCGAGTCGATTGCCGAAGCACCCAAATTATTGGTTACCGTTAATGTAAACAGGGTAGTGTTTCCGGGTGTAAATACCGGTGTTGCACTTGTTGGGTCGTCGAGATTTTCACCGGGTTGCCACAAGAAACTGTAGGTAAGTCCGGGTTCTTTTTGAACCGAAGCGTGCAATGTATAGGGATTGCAGGTGCCAATTGTTGTGTCGCGCCCGGCAGTCATAACAATATCTCCAACGTCAATAATTTTAATTTGTTGAACAATAGTGTCGCTACCACAGCCATTTCCGTCGGTAGTATAAACATACAATGAATAATTACCGGGAGGGCCGTCCCATAAAACCGAAGCGGTTTCTTTTTCAATGGCATCTAAATTGGTCGATGTTCCTTCTGCCGGAGTTACACTCCAGTAATACCGGGCATTTATTTTATTGCCGTGTATTAACTCTACAATGTGCTCGACCAATGTTCCTTTGTAAACCTCGGTTATGTTGGTTGCAAACTGCAATTGCGGAGTGGCAAAAACAGTGTGTGTATATTTGTTCCTGTTTGTATCGGAAGGAATGACAGCGTTATTTTTATCTGTCGTATTTAACATAATCACTTCCACAAAATTGTCTTCTCCCTCGATTATATTAAACCAATCTTCGGAAATATGTAAAAATTGGTTGTTAAATTCTACCGATTGTGTATGGCTGGTGCCGTTTACGGTAAATTCAACCTGAACAGGGAAATAGGCCGAATCTAATGGCGAATTATTGTTGCCGTTAAAATCGACAGGAACTTCGAATCCGTTTCCATCGGTACTAAAACACGCACTGCCGGCCGGTTGAACAAACCCGGCGAGACGATTATTTTGCAAAACACGAATTGCCAATGCTTTTGCATTGGTGCATCCTCCTGCATCGGTTTCAGTAACTTTCAGATAGTAAAGACCAAGCTGTGGCCATTTAATGGAAACAGCGTTTGAGTCGCGATTCGAAATAAAATAAAATTCGTTGGGGGGAGCTTCAATATCGGGGTTAAAGTTTTTATAAACGCCCCAGATATAATTGTTCCCGGGGTGATGTTCGACAAAATGATTTGTCTCGGCACTTTCGTAAATAACAATAGCCTCCTGCGCTGCCCCAAATTGGGCAGCGAGGAGGGTAAATATCATTATGAAAAATGCCTTATTCAACTAACTGTTTTTAGTTGGTTTGAATTCCGGTTGTATGCGGTCTTGCAACATTAGTATCGTCAACATATGTTCCAGTGGTATTATCAGATACACCATTATTTGCTTTACCATTCGAAATAGTTGCTGTAGCAGTATAGTCAGCAGCAGTTCCGGCAGCATCGGTTGCATTTGTAAAGTCGTTTGTATTATCTATAACATAAGTAATAGTTACCGGATTATTATCACTAACAGTAACCAGTGTTCCTGACATAGAACCATTTGCAGAGAATGAAACATTTGACGCATCGAGACCAGTATAACCGGCAAAAGCAATAGCTAAATCAAACTCATATCCTGAATAAGAAGTACTTAATCCTGAAGGAGTAACAGTAAATTCTACAGTTGCATTTCCATGGTCGTAATGAATTACACTAGCATCTCCTGCATCAATAGAAGCTGTTACCGCTCCATCGTAGCATTGTGTTGCATTAGCTGCTGCAATTGTTAGATAGAATGGACTGGCTGTAATCTGTACTGCTAAAACTTTTTCGTTTGAACATCCATTTGCATCGGTTTCAAGAACATGAACATAATACCAATCTCCAACTGTTACTGTTGATGCCCAGGTAATGTCGGTAGCTGCAGCGGCTGGAGATGCAATTGTTGCATCGGTTGTAGCGGTTGTTAAATCTCCTTTTGTAACCGACCATGCCATAGTGTTACCATTGTCGGTAATAGAGTAATGGTGTGTTGCTCCCGGCGCCGGGTTTGTTCCGGTACTTTGTGCAAACAAATTCGAACTAACTGCAGTGATTAAAACTGCTGCGAAAAATAAAACTAACTTTTTCATAATGATAAATTTTAAATGTTTAAATAATTAATAATTGTAAAATGTTTATTTGTAAAAATTGTTATTGCTATTTATACTCATCCACAGGGTGAGTAATCTAATTTATGTTTTCTTCTTTTTAATTAATCGGTTGTAATATCTGAAGTATTTGGCAACGCATTAATGGTTTGAGTTGCATTCCAATCATCAGTGTCTACATCAGGTGTATCGTAATCCAACTCTTTTGCCGCAGTAATGGCTAGCGCAACCGACTGAGCTGTAAATGCATCTCCGGTAACATCCATCGTAATGTTAACCGTTCCGTTTCCATTTGTACTTGTAATTCCTGTAAGATGGTAGGGGCCGCTTCCTGTTAAAGTACCATTTGTTGCTGCAACACTTGCAATTGTTGCTGTTCCGGCAGGTGTAAGCGTAAAGTCAATTTCCCAATTGGGGCTCCAACCAGCATTCGCAGTAGTCATATCAACTGTAAACGTAATAGAAGTTGTTGCGTTGCCTGTTGGGTTTACTGTTCCATCTTTGGCATTACAGGTTGCTGCCGGATTGGAAGTACTCACATCGAACGTATTTGCCGAAACAACAACTGTTGCCTGTTTTGTTGTAACACAGTTTGTATTTGCATCAGTTTCAGAAAATTGTACATGATAGGTTCCTGCCGCAGTCCAGGTAATATTCACAGTTTCGGTGGCAGCACCCGAGTTAATTGTATAACCTGCAGCTTCAACAATACTCCATGCAAGAGTATTATTTGTTGCATCGTCAGCAGTAACCGTGTAGTCGTGTGTAGAACCAACCAGAGGAGTTAATCCTCCTTGTGCCATAGCAACGTTGCTAACCAGTATAAACGCTACGGCTGTAATTAAATAAGTTAAAGTCTTTTTCATTTTATTGTTTTTTAAAGTTTGTAAATTCATCTGTTTATCTTATTTCTAATTTTTATCAAATAATTAATCGGGAATTATATCCCCAGTATTTGGCACTCCATAAAGAGTAGCCGTATCGCTGTTATTTCCTGTATTTGTTTCGGCCACACCACAATTGTCTTTTACATTTGTAAGTGTAATCGTATAGGTTTTATTTGTTGCTGTTTCGTTGCTCATGGTGTAGCTAATTTGAATGTTACCGGTTGCGTTTACGTTTGTTCCGGTTTGTACATCAGTAGTCCCGTCGTTAATGGTATAGTCGTAGCTCCAGTTGTTCGAACCGTGTAATAAATTTATGTCCCAGGTAATTGTGGTTGTCGAGCCGGTTTCGCCGCTTTGGCAACTGTTGCCCAAATCAACTACTTCAATATCGATAATTGCCGTAGGTTGTACCGTTACAGTTTGGTTGCAGGTAGCGCTATTCCCGGCATCGTCGGTAACGGTCCAGGTTACTGTTGTATTTCCAATTGCGTAAGGTTCGTTAGCGTTATTGGAAACCGATGCCACATTACAGTTATCGGAAGTTGTTGGAGTTCCTAATGCAACTCCGCTTGCTGTACACAGTCCGGCATCGGGATTTACCGTTACATTTGCGGGGCAGGTAATTGTCGGGTCTTCGGTATCTTCAACAGTTATTGTTCCGTTTGCGGTAGTTGTTCCGCATCCTCCGGTTAATGTAACTGTGTAATTAAAAGTTCCGAATGTTGTTGAGGCTCCGCTAATTGTAACCACATCGGCAGCCCAGTTACCGGTAACACCCGGAGGTAGTCCGCTAAATGTTGCACCGGTTGCACCGGTTGTTGAATATGTAATATTGGTTATTGCTGTGTTGAGGCAAACCGATTGGTTATCGGTTCCGGTAGCCGAAGTTAGTGCAATAGTGTTATCAGCGGCAACCGTCCATTTTGTATAATTCCAGCTTCCGTTATTACAGCCCGAGCCGGTGGCAGTTCTGCGTGTTCTTATTTGAATCATATCAGCTCCAACCATTCCGGCAGTTGCTGTTATATTGTTTCCCGGAGTATAACTGCTCCAGTTTGATGCACCATCGGTTGAGAATTCATAAACATCGGCAACAGTTCCCGTTCCGCCGCTTCCTCCCGAAAATGTTGCAGAAACATCGTCGCCAATACAAATTGTTGAACCATCGGCGGGAGTTGGATTGATGGTTTGTGAAACAGGGTCGGGGACAATGTTGTATGTTTTTGTTGTTGAATATCCGGTGCTTCCACATCCATCGGTAATTTTTAATCGATAGCAAATTGTATTTGTTAATGCCGGTGGATTAAAGCTTAACGATGTTGTGTTTCCATCCTGAGCAGTTGCATTAATCCATGTTCCTGTACAGTCGGTTGACTCTTCCCATTGATAAGTGTAATTTCCATCACCCCCCGAGGGAGCACCTACATGAAATGTAGGAGGATTTCCTCCCGAACACATCTCAACAACGGAAGCTCCGCCAACTGTGCCGCTTGTTATTGTTGTGCTGTAAATATCTATTGTAACTGTATTCGAATAATCAACCGCACAAGTTCCGCTTGTTACTGCGGCACGGTAATAAGTTGTTGCCGCTAATGTGCCCATTTGCGCACCGGTTAACGGTGTTGCTGTTGCACCGCTAATATCGGAAAACGAACTGTTATCGGATGAAACCTGCCACTGAATAGCGCCTGTTTGTCCAGTCAGAGTTATGTTTGCCGGTGTTTCACCACTACAAATTGTTTGGTCGGTTGCAGCTGTTCCTCCAACACTTGTTGGGTCAACGGTAATAGTGGCACTGCTCGAAACGGTATTCGAACAGTTGGCATCGGTTACCGAAACAATTTCGTATATAGTTGTTGTAGTAGGAGTTAATGTAAATGTTTCCGGATTATTTGTAATATTCTGGACTGTTGGCTGGGCAACTCCATTGGCTGTATAGTCGAAATCCCAAGGCCCGGTTCCGGTAAAAGTTACTGTTAAATCGGCACTGCCTCCCGTACAAATTGTAGCACTGCCCGTAATTATTGCAGTGGGTAGCGGGTTAACAGTAATAGTTGCAATTCCGCAACTACCTGCTGTAATACAGCTTCCTTCGCCGCGTACATAATATGTTGTGGTTGAGGAGACATTATTTAGTGTAAATGACGAAGTAGTGGTTGTTCCAACCTGCGTTCCCCCGCAACTTTCGGTGTAGATAACCCATTGCGATGCAGAGTTTAAATTGCCCGAAATAAGAAGGGTAACATCGTCTCCCGAACAAATAGGATTTGCAGAAAAAGAAACTGTTGGAACATTGGGATTTTTACAGATGTTTACCGTGTAGTCTTCAACTTCACCATCAAAATTAGTTTGACAAGATGTTGGATAACTATTATATCGCGTAGAAACTCTCATCCGGGTATTCCCTATAACCGCTCCATTTGGCACTATAACACTTAAAGGAGAGTTTGAAGAAGCTCCATCGGATACGTTATTTGCTGTTCCTAAGTCATATTCTTCTCCTGCATCTGTAAAATCTCCGTTATGATTCCAGTCAATCCACACTATTGCAGTATTGGTATAATTTCCGTCGGTATTAATATTAACAGTTAAATCATAAGAATATCCTATAACTATATTTGTTGATTGCGAGGTATAATCACTGTATCCGACGGTTTTAACACCTGTAGAATTATTTATTGTATTAAAATTAACAAGAGTTACACAATCGAGGTAGTCCATATTTCCCGAAGAGGGACAATAATCTTGTACAGTAATATAATTAGTTTTTGTCTCTGAATCAGAAGAAGAACAGTTATTTGTAGTAGTAAGCGATACATCAAACGTTCCGGTTGTGTTATAAGTAATAACCGGGTTTTGCAGGGTACTCGTTGCCGGCGTTCCTCCTGCAAACGTCCACGACCACGATGTTGGACTGCCTGTTGAGTTGTCGGTAAAGGTTATTGTAGTACCCGGAATTATGTAAGTATTAGGAGTAGTAAAACCTGCCTGTACCTCAGCGCATGAAGTAATTTTAATATTATCTACTGATACAGGAGGAGGAGAACCAGTATTATTGTCATTTTGCCATGTAAAGATCAACCTGAAAGATGTTCCCGCAAACGAAGGGTCTAAATCAAAAGTTACTAAAGCATAATTTGAAATTGTATTTGTTTGAGTGTAAACTAATGTTGCCCCAGGGAAATTTGTAGACCATTGTGCTGGAGTTCCTGCTGTTGGGGTAACAGTTATTGGGGCAGTATATATAAGAAGTCTATCGTAGCCAGCCTCTCCAATACCTTTGATATAAAACGAAAGAGTAATTTTGCTTTCTCCTGCCGGAACAGTTATATCCCTATAAAAATGGGAAGTTTGGTCGGTATTAATATTGTAATTATTAGTTGTTCCATTATTGGTAATATAAGCACTTCTGTTACCAGAATACTTTGTATCTGTACCAACTACCCAATAATTTGTATTATCATTAACTTCCGTCCAGCCATTGGCTGAGAATGTTGTACCATTTTCAAAACCTCCATCTCCTGCAGGATCAACTAAAACTGTTTGTCCATTAGCAATAAACCCGGTTCTCCATAGCAAAAGCATAACAAACCCAAGCACAATAAATACCTTTTTATTGTTGCCGGTTTTGATTATGAATTGTCTTTGATTCCCCCCTCCGGAAAATCTTGAAAAATTAATTATTTTACTATTCCCCAAATTCATAAAACAATAAAAACAGGAAAGGTTATATCACCCGTAAATCCTTTGTTTTTACATTTACATTTTTTTAAAAAAATAAAGGAATTGTAAGACCCTCTCCCCTTTATTTTGTTTTTGCAAACAAAAATAGAAAATGTTGTCAATTACAATCAGCGTCCAATATCTTTTTTCATTAATGTTTTTAACAATCGTGTTTTAATTTTGTTCTTCTGTGTCAATAACTTATGCTGGTTGTAATAGATTGTCGCCTATTTATCATTCAGTGTATTGCAATTCATAATTCTAATTCAAATCTTTTAACTTTCGATAAATGCTATCTGGAGGTGTTATATTCCTTTTGAGTAAATCGCGTAACGGGCTGTTATATAGTCTTTTGCAATGGTCTGGGGAAGTGGTCCGGTATCGAAGTATAATTGGAGCTCCTTTTCTGCTGCAAAACATTGTTAACGGGAAAAATTTATTGAAAATATTTTTATTTAGAAAGATTCTAAATATGCAAAATTCAAATAAATTGCAAATCTGTGAGTTAGTGATTTTATCTATTGTTTTTCGAAAATTAATATTTGTCTTGCGTGTTATGATAAGTATGTTCTATCAAATACGAGATTATTTGTTTGGGTAAGTCTTATTTAAGTATTTTCCGGAACAAATTAGCAGTAACAGATTTTGTTTTACCACGAAGATACTTGTTCTGCCCGGTTATAAAATTGAATGATTGCTTCGTGTATTGATTCTTTAGGGAATTCAGTTGATGCTAATTTTTCTATCTTGCATTTTATTTTTAATACTATTGAATCTGGTTTTACTAAGACGAAACGAGCATCTAAATATTTTTTACACAGTAGTATGATTAAGTTAAAGCACTAATTCTGGTTGCTGGTTCTTGTTGCTTGTTGCTTGTTATTGGTTATTTGTTGCTGGTTCTTGATTCAAAAATATAAGAATGAAAAAAAGAACTTACTTGTTATTTTTAGTTGTAATTAGTGTTGCTTTCTGGCAGGTACTTTTCTTGCAAAACGGAATGAAGTGGGATTTTGTCGATGCCTTTCTTCCTTCCCGGTATTTCTTTTCAGAGTCGATTTTAAACAATCAATTCCCGCTTTGGAATCCGTACCTGCTTTATGGGACTCCAATTTATGCCGACCTTGTTTCGGTTTTTAATCCCGAATTCTGGATTGTGGGAAACATGTTTGGATACTCGAATATTACCTTGCAATTTATCTATCTGGTTTATGTTTTTCTTGCAGGAGTTTCGTTCTTCTATTTTCTAAAACTGTTTAATACCGGGCATAAACTCTCTTTGGCACTGTCGGTTGCCTACATGTTGTCCGGGCTAAGTATTGGCAATGCACAGCATCTGGCTTTTGTTTCGGGTTATGCAATTTTGCCTTTTGTTTTAGCTTCCTATTTTAAATTTAGTCGCCAAATAAATAAGTCAAATCTTGTTCGTTTGTCGATTGCACTGTTTTTAATTATTTTTTGTGGTTATCCGGGGCTTACCATTATTCTGGGATACTTTCTTTTAACGCTGTTTATTTATTACATATCGAGTAATATTGCCGATAAACGCTACCTTAAAAAGTCGCTTATTTACCACTCTGTTTTATTTGCTATCGTCATTCTTTTTAGCACGGTATTGATTTTGGCTTACTGGCAAATCTCCCCTTTTTTAAGTCGGTTCGGTGGGCTTCCTATAAAATTGGCACTAAAACATTCATTCTCTATTCAATCTGTTTTGTCGTTTATTTTACCTATGGCAACAGGTAACGATGCTCAGTTTTTTGGAACCGACACTTCCATGTCGAACGGCTATTTCGGAATAATAAGTTTGGTTTTATTTTTATTTAGTTTAACCAAAAAACCACAAAACAGAGAAGCTTATTTAATTCTGTTTTTCGGGGTTTTCTCCCTTTTGGCTTCGTTTGGTAATCAGTTTTTTCTGCGAGGATTTCTCTATAAATTTGTGCCGTTTATGGATATGTTTCAGTATCCTTCAATTTTCAGGGCATTCACCATTTTTAGTTTTTTAGCGTTTACTGGTATCAATGTAAAGGTGTTGCAATTCAGCAAAGCAGACAGAAAACGGTTGTTGATATTAGCAGGAACTATTGTTTTTATATTACTCGCATTAATCGTTTATTCGAGCAGTAAAATAGAGCAGTTTTCCTTTTTTATTCCGGGGAAAAGTTTTGTTGATGAGTTGTTCGATGCCACAAAATTCGACAATATAATTTTTCAGGGAGCCATCCAGATTATTATTTTATCGACCTTTATTCTATTGATTTGGAAAACCAGATCGATGCAATATTTTGCCACAGCGGTACTTTTTTTATTTATTATCGATGGAATAATTTCAACTCAGTTAAATATTCACTACACGGTTATTGGGAAAACGAATCCGATTAAATTTTACAAATACCTTAAGTCGTCTCCAAAGGGATTCCCAATTCCCAACCTGAATCCCATTGGGGAGAATTCGGATAAAAATGCACAGAACGATTTTATTTTTATGAATAACAATGTTTTCCCCAAAAAGGTAACATTCGATGGGCTGGTCTCTTTTAAATTAAATGGTTACACGTACCTTGCCGATAATTATCCCGGTTTGCTCGAGGCCATAAAAAAGGAACCTGTTGTTTATCTTTCGGCCGATATCAGAGAAAATTCTCTGGTTGAAAATTACAATTCGAATACCGTTTTTGTTGCCGGTCCCGATTTCGATTTTTTACGCAAACAAAATTTACTTGCCAACAAAACCGACAACCTGATTATCAGCGATTTTTCGCCAACAAAAATTGAGGTAAAAACAGTTATAAGTCACCCTCAGTTGCTTGTCTATCAGCAAAATATTTATAACGGGTGGGAAGTTTTTGTCGATGGGGAAAAGCGAAATTTAATTAAAAGTAACTTTGCACACATGGCTGTTCTTGTGCCTTCGGGAGAACATACTGTTTTATTTGAATACACAAACCCGGGCATCAAGTGGGCCTATCTTTTTACTATTCTAATCGTATTAATTCTGGTTGCATTTTCTGTTTACTTTTTTTTATCGCGGTATCCTGAAAAGAAAAAACGGCTGATTTTTTGGGGTCTGTTTCTTGTTCTTATTTTTATTTTATCGAGTTCGGTACACAGGTACTTTTATCAGAAAAACAGGTTGGGATTAACCACGCTTATTAAGGAAAAAACAGAAGAGTGGAAAAATAGATATAATAACGACATTA